>JBEHWP010000222.1:0-8852 GCA_040217665.1 Vulcanimicrobiota bacterium | reverse complement strand
AAAAGAAGCACTGCCTGCTCCTATAATAATAGAAGCCCTGAGCTCAGTAACAGGAACTCCTTATACTCCAAGAAGTCTCCCTACCTGATGTCTGCTTTTCAGATGTATGGAAAGGGTTTTATCATGATCGCTGCCAAGTCCTCCTAAATAAATAATTCTTTTCACTCCTGCACCTGCACAGGCATGACCAAAATTAGAAGCAGACAGTGAATCACGGTGACAGAAATCTCCCCTGGCGCCCATAGCATGAACAAGATAATAGGCCATATCAATTCCTTTTAAAGCTTTTTTCAAAGACTCTCTATCCAGAACATCACCTTTCATAACTTCAATGTCATGCCAGGCACGGCTTTTAACCTTCTCAGGGTTTCTTGCAAGACACCTTACTTTGTAACCTTTTTTTAAAAGAGCCGGTACAAGAAGACTTCCCACGTATCCTGTACCACCTGCCACTAAAATTTTATATTCACTCATAAAATGTTCAATCTCCATATAGGGTTAATAACGACATTATATTCATTTTGAGCAAATGCTCAATTAAATCATCCATTCCCCAATTACCTTTCATATAAAAATTATACAGTTCAACCATGCCGGCGTAAGTAATGTTCAATGTTTTTTGAACTCATCAATATCGTAATCGAAATCATGTCCATTACTGATGTGAAGTCTGTCATCCTTTATAGAATTTTTAGCACTCATTACTGTATAAACGTTTCAGATGGTAGTATGGAGGACAATCTATGAGTCTTTCATCTTTGAGAGGCATTCCTATAGTAAAATGATAGAGACTCTGATAGGTATTATCTTTAAAACCGGCCATCATATGAACTTCATCATCAAAAAAACATCCTATACCTGTTCCTCTGAGGCCTTTTGCCTCTGCTTCAATATATAAAATCTGTCCTATCATACCTGCTTCCCAGAAAAGATGGGTATATTTCCAGGGTTCTTTTTCTACTGTTTCTCTGAATTTTGCTATCATTCCCAGTGAAAACGCACTGTCTCCTGCTATATCCTGAATACAGCTTATAATTTTTGCTTCTTCTCTAAAATTGCCTTTCTTTAAAAGATAAAGAGGAAAATCTCTCTGAACTTCTTTCCATAGAAATGAAGGATGAGAAAGATTTTTTATCTCTTCTAGATCCTTCTGATTTCTTATAAAAAAATAAATACCTCTGTCCAGGTCTTTAACATTATGGACAAATATAAACAGATGTACAGATGGCATAGAGAGTTCAATATCAAAAGGTGGAGTATTATTCCTCTGAAGGGTTCTATCCAGAATAGAAAAAAATGCTTCCTTTGTTATAACAGAACGATACCTGTTAAAATCTACAGCACTTCTTCTACATCTTATAATTTCCGAAGCCTTTAGATGTGAATTGCAGAGGAATTCCGGTTCTTTTTTTCCGTAATCATAACGATATTCCTCTGTCTGTGGTTTTTTTACAGATTCTGCGGTTTCATAGATAATATCCCATTTAACCTTTTCCATACTCAGTTTATCAGGTATACCATTAAAAGAAAGACTGGAAAATGAAAGAATTATGTCATCTGGAAGTTTCCCCGGTATATCATCATAAGATGAATATACATAACATAAAACTTCCCCGTATTCTTCCTCAAGTTCCTTCCACTCTGTCTTATGGAAACCGAGAATTTTTTCAATATCCTCACAGGACATAGAATTTAAATATTTCATCTTCCATCCGAAGATATTGGCAGAAAATCGTAAACATGCCAGGGCATGACCTGTATCATGATTGCAGTAACGAAAGGCCCTTTCTCCGTATTTCCAGGCTTCTCTCCAGAATATACTGGAAAGACTTACAAGAAAACCTTCTGTTTTAAAATGTTCTTTAACCTTCTGCCATAATTCTTCAGGCACTTCTGCTCTTTTTTCGAGGCAGTGAAGAAAGGAATTGTAATGATATATACCGCATGTAATATTACCTGTAGAAGGTAATATTACATATGCCTCTTCAGGGTGCAGATTTCCACTTGAAGGATTGATTCGTAGAGACCATCTCTCACCTGGCACTTCTTTCCATGCAGAAAGACTGAGTGATAATTCCAGAAAACCTGCAATATGTTCGGCTGTAAAACTGCATTGATTGTTTTCCCTGTACAGTCCTTCATAGTCTGCATCACCATCTTTTTCGAGTAATGGCAGTAGCAGCATTTCTGAACCTCTGTAAAATCTGAAAGGTAAAGGCTGATTTGGCCAGTCCAGGCCATCAGGCCCTCTGGCATAATTATGAAAGTGGTGTTTTGTCTTTTCATGATAAAATATTATCTGTTCTTCCGGGGAATTTTTCATAATATAAATGAGTCTGTCATAATTTTTGTGTAAACATCTATTAAAGCTTTATTTCATGGTAAGTTTACAAAAAACATCTTACACTCTCACATAATCCTTTCTTTAGAGGTTATTTAGAGACTATCTGAAAAGTATAGTATCATCTTTTATAGACACAGTTTAAATAGATGCAAAGGGACTTTTCAGACAGGTTCTTAATGACTTAATTCTTGTGAAAAAAATTAACACCTTTTTATAGAAAAAATATTTATAATCACCTTTCCTGCAAAGAAAATCTTATTTCCAGTATAAGCTCTTATAAGTCTGTAAGGAATATTATTGCTCCTTATATAGAATTATTGATTTTTACACCTCTTCATATAGAGTTCTCTCATCTTCAATAATTCCCTGACCTGTTTTTCAGTCAGAATACCTGTATCTTCTATGTCTTTAATACTTGAAAAATATCCTGCTTTTTCACGGCATTCAATGAGTTCTTCCGCCTGTTTTACAGTCATTCCTTCCAGTGTCATCAGTTCAAAATCTTCTGCTCCGTTCAGGTTTATCGATATACAGTCCATTTTCTGTCCGAGACATACAGGTTTAAATGTTTCATTATCTATCCAGAGAGGAGATCCCACGTTTTTATACAGGAGAGAAGAATCCTTTTTTATCTCATTAAAATTACTCTGAATAACTCCGTATAGTTCTTTGAAATTCCTGGAAGTGCCTTCCATATCATAGCAGAGCATATGGGTATCAAAATCTGCTTTACGGTAAATTTCTCCTGCATTTTTAAACGATGTGGTGAAAAAAGTGGAAAGGCAGAAAATTTGAAGGATATCATCTCTGTCTTCCGGAAATAATTCCATATATTTTTTTACGAAATCCAGAAACAGAGGGCCTGCTTCGAAAGGTTTTTCTTTTTCATAGTCTTTAAAAAGACGGTATTTTGCATAAATCATTTTTAAATATATATTTTCCTGAGGGGTTATATCATTTTCTTTATCTGAAAAGTATCTGTAAAAATCCGCTTCTCTGTATCTTCCCATCATATTCTTATCTGTCGCCATCCGATAAAACATATTAGAGCATACTCCCTCACAGCATAACATCTGGTGGGCATTTTTCAGTTCTCCTCCGGAAAAACTGTAATTCATCCAGTTATACATAAAATTCTTATTAAATTCTTCTCCTGTGAGACCGTCTGTAAGACAGTTGTTTTTCTTGAATGCAAAGAGATTGCCCTTTACCCATAAATATCTTTTAAAGGACTGACCTATGGTAAGCATATCCTGAAGATAGAAAAAATAACTTTTGCCTTTCAGGTCATTCAGATTGTAAAAATCTCTGAATTCCTGATTTTTTGTCATATCTACTGTCATTATCTCAAAATGTTCGCCCCATCCTTCAAGAAAGGCTGTTTCAAAATTCGTTACGGCAGAAATAGTATGAACAGGTCTTACGGGAGAAGAGGGGAAACTGTAGTTTAAGATATAAAAATCCAGAAGATGGCCATGTTCATGGGAAAAGATTTTTTCGAACTGATTTACCTCAGGAGGCATTTCTATATAGAACACCTTTGTTTTTTCAATAATTTCGTCTCCTTTTTTCAGGAAAAAACCGCATTTCGGCCTGTTGCCGCCTTTAATCAGGCAGATATACAGAGGTTCCGCGAAAATGTTCGATGTTTCTTCATCTTTCAATCCATTCTTCTGTATCTGGTTGAGAATAAAATTTTTTTCCATTCTATCCAGTCTCAGACTTAAAGCAGGCATACCGTCCTTTAATAGTTCCTCTATTGCCTTTACTTTATCAGAGGGAGATTCTTCCAGAAGAGGATATTTTTTCCCGTCTTTTTCCAGAAATGTCTGTCCTTTATCATCATTAACGGGTTGCAGAAAAATATATGTAGATTTTTCTTTCCCGTATACACCAATATTCAGGAGAAAGATAAAAAATATTGATACCATAATGATAAGAGCTTTGTTCATAATTATTGACCTTCTTTCTTAATTTTTATAGTTTTGCATTACCTCCAGTCTCCGGTCAGCACAAAAGGTGCCCAGAAGAACGGATGGGGGTAGGTTTTTACTATATCAAGCTGGGCGAGCCTCATGGCTTCTGTTTTATTATTATCTTTCAGGTAATAATAAAACCTCTCCATCAATCTGGCCGTAGATACATCCGACACATCCCACAGGCTCGAACATATGGTGGGAGTTCCTGCGTAGATGAAAGCTCTCGTTAATCCCACCAGTTCGTCTCCGTTTGTTTCTTTTCCCAGGCCGGTTCTGCAGGCGCTCAAACATATTAAATAAGATTTCAGATTTAAATCGAATATTTCATAAACATTTAATTTTCTGTCTGAAAATACGAGAGAAGAAAAAAGAGGAGAAACAGGATCGAGAATACTGTGTGTGGCAAAGTGCAATATATCGAATTTATCTCCTTTTTCATATAATTTATCTGTCGTCATATGAGAACCTGCGTAGATTTCATTTTCTTGAAAATAAGGAATAATAGATTTTATTTCATCTTCCGTACCGGGAAGAGACGAGAGATCTCCTGCCTTAACATTTCCGAGTTCAAAAGCCAGAAGGCTCTCTTTTTTGAATTTATTCTTATGCCGGCAGTATTTTAAAACACTGGCTGACGGAAGATACCCTGTTTCATATTTTTCTATAAGCAACGTGCCATTGCTATCGATTAAAATCTGAAAGGGCAGGTAATAAAGAACCCTGTGGGGCACTATAAGGATCCTCTTTTTCCCTTTCAGATATTTCTCCCCGTCTTTAAAGAGCATATTGTAAAGTTTCTGTGAAATGTTACGCCACCTGTTACCGGTGATCTTTTCGGCGGTCATATGTTCACAGATCATCTCTCTGCAGGCTTTTACCCGTTCTGTCATCTCTTTTTCAGAGTAATTTAATATCACATTATTAAAGCTGTCACTGCCTATTATCCAGACATAAGAATTATCTTTTCCGAGGAAATATTCGATTATTACCGTATCTTTATCCAGGAGCGGCTGAATTTCGGAAAGGGATAAAGGATTTACGCTTATAAAACTGGTATATTCCGGGTTCTCCATTTTAATTTCCTCTACGAGTTGCTCATATTGAATTTTGAGTTGTTTTAATTCTTCATCTGCTTCATTTATAAAAGCACTTCTCCCGGTAAAGACAGATTCTTCTTTTTCCTTTCTTATATCGCTGGACATATATCTTATCCTTGTGATAAGTTCTTCTTCTTTCGCTATTAACTCCGGCCTGACTCCATGATGGATATCTATCTTCTGATTTGCCAGTGTATCGAGAAATGCTCTGGCCCGTGCTTTTTCATTGTAATCAAAAGCCTCTCTGCTCCTGTTCAGCCTTACAAGAAGGCCTATCATGTGTTCGTAAACCTCTATTTTATCCTGCATGAAATCACGTTTAAACTCTTCAAGTTTCAGTTCGTTTCTCATCTTTTCTATTACTTTTATGGAGCTGTCGTAGTATTTACAGGCTTCTTCATTTTTTCCATGTTTTTCATAGATTTTTCCGACGGTAAAATAATATTCCCATAGAACTACAGGCATATTCATTTCTTCTGCTATGCTCAGAGCTTCTTTATACAGTTTGAGAGCCATATCCGGCTCATCTGTTTGAAAATAAAGATTGCCGAGGCTTTTATAGGCCATTAAAATGAGTCTGGAATTATTTTTTGATCTGGCAAATTCAAGGGCTTTTTTCATATATTCCAGGGCATGAGTATTATCGTTATTCTTTTGATAGACCTCTCCGAGGCCTGAATAAATAATACTCAGAGAAATATGATTCTGTCCCCATTCATAGTATAAATGCTCCAGTATCTTCAGACCTTCTTTCATATTCTCTATAGACTTATGAAATTCACCTTTGTCTCTGTATGCCTGCCCAATACCATCAAGGGCACAGGCTCTGTATTGCTTTCTGAATGTGTCTCTTTCAATATGTTTTGCTCCGTCAATGGCCATTTGAAAATATTTTATAGCTTCATCGGGATTTTTCATTTCTGTAAGATAAAAACGGGCAACCATGATATATCCCGGAACAATTCTCATAAAATCCCTGCCGCCGGTATTATATACGTCAAGATAATATTTCAGTGCCATGTCCTTCTGGCCGCACTCGTAACAGGTGCCGGCCAGTGCCAGAAGGGCATGTGTTTTTAAATAGGCTTTTTCTTCTTTATTATCTGCAAGTTCAACGGCTTTTCTGTAACACTTTATAGATTGTTCGTATTTACCTGTTCCTTTATTGAGATATCCCAGAGTCATATAGTAATCTGTCTCATAATCTTCTCTGCATTTCAACTGTTGATTTAATATGGTATATCCGAGGCCCGGTGAACTGTCCATAAGAAAAAACTGTTCATTATATATTTCCCTAAAAATATAGCCTTCCTGATTATCATAACAACTTTTTATTTTATCAGGTGTCAGTTTTTCTATTAAGGTTTTTTTGATTTCCAGATATTTAAAGGCCTCTTCGAAAAAGCCTTCCGCCTGGTATGTATAGATCATTCTCTGATAACAGGCCAGAGCGCTGGTTATTTCATCCTCTTTCTCATATATTTCCGCTGCTTTTTTGAAATTTTCAACAGCCTTAATTCTATCAGACATTCTTCTGTAGAGCTGGCCTTTAAAAGAATAACAGTCACTGATAAATACCTGATAATCTATTTCCTGAAAAATCTTCATGGATTTATCCAGAATTTCCAGGACTTCATCATTATGTCCGGGAAAATTATCGAAAAGGTTTTTTGCCTGCTGGTAATAACAGATTCCTTCCCCCTTCCTGTCTCCTGTTTCACGAAACAATAACATGGCCCTTTCAAGGCCCGGGGGATTGAAATTCTTTTTATCGAGACATTCAAAATTGGAATAATAGCAGAGAGCTTTCGCCTGATTTATTCTGTCTCCTGTGAACTCTGCCACCTCGACGGCAATCTGAGCCAGATGCTTCATGCCGGCAGCAGACGGGGTGTGAACGGATTTTACCATTATTTTTATTACTAATTCGGAATTCACACTGTCTCTGTTTAATTCCAGTATATGTTTTCTTTTATCATACGAGGCAGTCTTCTCTAAAAGGTTTATTAAATCATCGGGGTTGTTTATCTCTGCAGTCTCTACAGGAGTGGAAAGGAACATTGATTGATTTTTTCCCGTATAAAAAAAATGAAATATTAATATTAAAGACAGAAGGATGAAGATTGAAGATAAATAAAATTTTTTCATGAAAATAATAGTTCTTTCTCTTAATGTTCTGCGATTTGAATAATCTTTTTCTCGAAATTATTTCCAAAATCCTCCTTTTGTACGGTTTTTACGCAAAATTATCTTTTGATTTATAAAAAAATTCCAACACTTTCCCATGTATATTCGTCATACTGATAAGGAGGTGACACAGGAGAGAAAATCTTAGAAAAGGATTTTATTGAAAGAGAGGAATAATTTCTATTAACTGAGAAAAAATGTTTATGACAGAATTAATAGAAGATTTATATGACAGATACAGTAAAAAATTAACATCTTATGCCAGATCTCTCTGTAAAGACGGTGATTGTGCAGAAGAACTTGTACAGGAGACTTTTTCCAGGGCATTACAGAACGGTGAATTACTTGCAATACTTCCCGAATATAAAAGGAGATCGTGGCTATATACAGTATTGAAAAATTGCTTTGCAGATCTTAAAAACAGGGAAAAACGGGAAGTTCCAATCGAGGAAGATATGGAAATCACCGAAGGATTTGACGTGGATTTATTTATCGACTCCGGCATATTTCTGGCATCACTGCCTGAAAATATGCGTGATATAGTCTTCAAACGTTACTGGCTCGGCATGAACAGTTCTGAAATTGCAAAGGAACTTTCTCTCCCGGCCGGCACGGTAAGATACAACCTGCATCTTGCCATGAATAAGGCGAGGAAAACATTATGGAAAACCGAAAATTTTAAAGAAAAGTGAGGAAATATTTATGAAAAGAATAATAAAAAATGTAGGAGTACTGGATATAAGAAATGCCAGTGAAGAATCAATTAAAGATATTCTCACGATCGGGAATGTCGGTACAATTATATATAACAGTAAAACAGCATCGATTCTTTCAAAACTGAATATAGTAAACCTGGGTTCTTCCATTGAAGTGCCGGATAAATGCTGTATTTACACAGGGCAGGTTTATATATCTCATAATATGATACAGGCTCATACATCACCTGTGACTATGGTCGTTACAGGACAGCTTGTTTTTCTTTCGGATGTAACAGAAGAAGACATAGAAAAATCTATAGACAGGATTGTTATTACAGGTCAGATACTCTGCCAGGAAAAAATATTACTTTCTTTACAGTCCAGACTGACTCATATGACAGGGCAGTTGCTGTCTTACAGAGATGGCACAGAGGTTATAACGGGTACACTGGTATTTGATAATTCATATCTCAATTCTTTGAAAAGCCCTGTGTCTCTTATGGTCTTCGGAAAGATCAATCTGTCCGCAGAGATAGACATAAAACTT
>JBEHWP010000221.1:0-8859 GCA_040217665.1 Vulcanimicrobiota bacterium | reverse complement strand
TCTTGTCAAGCTTCTGGACAGATGGCAGGAAGTTTCTAATCTCATAAAGACAGATAACATAGAAGAATTAACAGAAAAGATTTATTACAGGAAGGATCTATGTAATTATTTACAGATTCTTTCCGGGAAAGAAAAAAAAATATTCCACTTTAAAGAAGTAAGGGATTTTATAGCAGGTCGTTATTATTCCAGATATGATTTTGACAGAGCTTTTTATATGAGATATATAGATAATACTCATAAAGGCAGTATGGGATTATCCTGCACACTTCCTTCACCTTTCAGCGAAAAAAAGGTTACAGGAAGTAAATTTGGTTCCACAGTATTTACATCAGTTATCATGGCAATATTCTTTATCTGTTTTTTATTGCCCCCTTTAACTGGTCTTTATGAACAGGCCCTGGGGAATGTATTATTGAAATATTTATTTTCATGTTCCCTTTACGGTTCTTTAGCATTTATGATCTTATACTATATATTATACGGGTTCAGGAAGATTAATTTTTCAGATATAGACTTTTTACTTCCCACCATGGCAGGTAACGTAGCAGGTTGTGCTATATTACTTGTAATAACAGGGGGAGGTTTCAATTTCATGATTAAAATTCAGGATAGTTTATATTTCCTTATGTTTATTTTTTCTATTGGCCTTTCATTATTTTATTTAACAATCGATGTGTCGTCCAGAAGAAACAGAGCCCATCCGGATAAATTACATCCTGTTTATATCATCTCCGGTGCTCTTCCTGTATTATTGCTTACCCTTACTTATTCTTTTATTATATCTATTATATGTTCCACTTTTTTCCCTCATGCCATAAATACGGAAGAATTCAGAAATATTCCATTTTTATTTGGTACAGTTTCAAGAGAAATTATGGTATCAGATAGTTTAACCGGGTTAAATCTTGTTATCTATCCTTCTATCGTTTATACGTGGAGTTCCATTATACTATTTTTCAGCATATTCCTTCATGTGTTCCCTGTAAAGAGATTTTCCGGAATACTATTCAGAGAATGGAGGAACTTATGATAGAAGGCTTTCTGGATCCAGATGTTATTTTAAAAGACAGATATGCCGTTATAGAACCTATTAAAGCATGTGCTACAGGCGGGATTTATCTGGCGAGAGATATATTTCTGAATAATATAGTAGCTGTTAAAGAGCTTTATTTCCATTCCTCTTCAGATAGTCGTGACTCTATGATTGATTCTTTTAAGAAGGAATTTGATATACTTTCAATTCTGGATCATCCCAATTTACCGAGAGGAATAGATTATTTTCAGCATGGTGAAGGTTTTTATATGGTCATGGATTATATAGAAGGTAATGACCTGGAGACCATTATAGAAGAAACCTTCGGTCAGGGTATACCGGAACAGAAGGTTCTTGACTGGGCTCTCTCCATCTGTTCAATACTTGAGTATCTTCACAATCTTTCTCCTCCGGTCATATATGGTGATTTAAAACCTGGAAATATTGTCCTTCGTGATTCAGACGGAAAAATTTTTCTTGTAGATTTCGGACTTGCCCATGTTTTATATGAAAAAGATAAATCTGCCATCGGTACAGAAGGCTACGCACCGCCGGAACAATACAGAGGCGAACAGGATACAAGGAGTGATATATATTCTCTCGGTGTTACTATTTATCATCTTCTTACAGCAATTGCTCCGAAGGTTCCTTTTGAATTTGTTCCGCCGAAAAATTTAAATCCCTGGGTATCTGCCGAGATAGATTTTGTTCTCTCCAGGGCATTGAAAATAGATCCGAAAGCAAGGTATCAGACTATTTCTGAATTCAGAGACGATCTCGCTACAATATATTCGAAATATTACGGTCATCATGTAACACAGCTATTTTCCATAGACAGAGAAAAGAAGAAAATAAAAATTTTCCTAGTAGATGATGATCAGGTAATGCGTCTCCTCTTTAAATCTATTATAAAAAGAACTGCTGATATGGAACTGATTGCGGAAGCAGTGAACGGCAAAAATGCTATAGAAACATTTCAGGCTCTTTCGGTTGTACCTGATGTAATACTCATGGATATAAATATGCCCGGTATAGACGGAATAGAAGCAACGAAAGCAATTATGGAACTGGATCAGAATGCCCGTGTTATTATGCTCACAGCTCTTTCTGAAACAAAGGTTATCAGAAAAGCTTTCATGGCAGGTGCTAAAGGATATATGTTAAAAGGAGGGAGCATAAACAGCGTGACGGAAGCCATCCGTAAAGCCTATAAAGGCGGTCTCCCCATAGATATGAGAATTTCCAGTATTATACAGAAAGAAAAAGGAAAAGTAACGAAGGATTCTCTTAAAGAACCTGCTTTCAGCGCCGGTTCTGTCATGAAGGTTTCTCAATCCGGTTTTATAAATATGTTAGTTCATTTCTCTTCTACTATGGCAGACGGGAAAATAATTCTTAAAAATGAATATGAAGAAGGAGAAATATATTTTGAACATGGTAATATAGTTCATGCCTTACTGGGAAACCTGAAAGGAGAAAAGGCATCATACAGTTTTCTCTGCTGGCATGACGGAGAAGCAATTTTTATACCTTCTGTTATGTCTGACGAACATACTATGGATATGGATGCTCAGAAATTTATAACAAGAGCTCTGAGAAAAAACAGAGAACTGGCAAAAATTAAACTCTCTGTTTCCTCTCCTTATGAAACTCCTTTCTTGAACAGTTCCGAAGAATATCAGATTGTTTCTCTCAATCAGGAAGAAATGGAACTGTTAAATTTTATAGACGGCAGGAAAAATATAATGGATATTGCCCGGCTTATTAATAAAAGCTATTTTGATGTAATGAAATCTATTTATAGAATGATATCTGCGGGGCTTATAAGGAAATACTAGCCATTTTATACTTTTATTCTGAATAAAAACTTCAGGATTCTCTGAATAACCCCCGGTTTTTTTTGAGGTATTTCTTCTTCATAAAGATGCTTTTGAGGTCTTGTTAAATTCTTTATATTTCTTTCAGGTTTAAAGGTTTCTTCCTGTATCTCATCATCAGGTTCATCATATACATCTTCCTGTTCTTCTTCCCTGGATTTTGTCGGATTTATCCTGTACGTTATTTTAGATGTTTCTTCTTTTCTAACAGTACTGTAATTTTCTTCATATTCCCTATCATCTGGCACCGGCGTCTGCTGTAATGGAGGTAAAGCAGGACTTTTAGGAGGTATTTTTGTCTGACCTCCTCTGTCTTCTAAAATACGTCTTCTCGGACTTTGCATATCACCTCTGCCTTCTGTAATAGAGGGAGGCCTTGTAAAAGGCTTTGTCTGAAGCGGTTTGCCGGCAGATTTTGCCTGAAATGGCGTCTGGGAACTGACCCCACCGGGCTTTGCCTGTGATTGTATCTGGGACGTAATATCAAAAGGTTTTGTCTGAAATGGCGTCGGAGAACCGGTACCGGCAGGTTTTACCTGGTCTTTTCTCATTGTAAAAGGTCTGGTCTGAGTAGACCGGGTGTCACCCGGTGACTGTCTTGCCTGCATCTGTTCCCGAGGCTGAGAAGATGGAGTCAGAACAGATCTGCCTTTAAAACCGGGAGATTGTCCTGTATGAGATACTTCTGAGGTGCTTTGATGTTCCATTTGAAAAGAAATAGGCTTATAATCACTGTCTCCTTCTTCCTCTGGAGGAGGCTCTTCTTCTTTTCTTTGAAAAACAGGTTTAAGAAGGGGTCTGTTCTGTTTTCTGCCACCGGCAGAAGAAGCTTTTACAAGTTCAACCTTCATCTCTTCTATTTTTTGATATCTATCTTTTTTATCTACTTCCATGGCTTTCATTATAACTTTTTCTAATTCTTTTGAGATATGGGGATTAAATTTACTGCATTTTTCCATGGGTTCATCGTCTATAATACGTTCCACACAATCCATAGGTGGTGCTTTACATATTAAATAATAGAGAGTCGCTCCAAGGGAATAAATATCCGATCTGTTGTCTGTTGTTCCTGCATGCTGTTCTATGGGAGAATAATGCTGTGTCATTGTTTTGGCAATACCCATAGTCTTTGCGTCTGTTTCATAGATTTTCGAAATTCCGAAATCTATGAGTTTTAATCTGCCATCCTGTTCTGAAAGTAATATACTCTGGGGGCTTAAATCTCTGAATATGACAGGGTTAGGTTTCAGGTTATGGAGATATCCCAGGGAATCACAGAGTTCTATACCCCATTTGATTACCTGCTGTTCATCCAGAAAGCCTGACTGACCTTCTACTATATTATTTAATCTTTGTCCTTCTATATATTCAATTATGAGATATCTGTTTTCTTCGTAATCAAAATAATCTTCGAATTTTGGAAGGTTTTCCTGTTTGAGTTTGAATAGAATTTTGGCTTCACTTTTGAACTGTTCTATAGCCTGATGACGCAGTGACGGATCTGTATATGTAGCAATTAATTCCTTGACAAAAACAGCTTTGTTTCGTTTTGTGTCAAAAGCTTTATACATTCTGCTGGCAGGGCCTTTTTGAATAAGATTAACGATTTTGTAGCGTTCCTGTAAAATGGTATCTGTTGTCAGATTACCATCGGTATCTCTCATTAAAATTCCTCCAACTGTCAATGCTTTGCCATATACTGACCTTTATTATACTGTTCTTTACTCCCTGAAGAACTCCTCCTGAAATAAAGATAAATTATTATTAGCTTTCAGTTTTCAGCTATCAGCAGTCAGCATTTGATTACCGGGATAAATGAAAATTTCTGCATCCTGTCTATCAAATTATTCCTCTAAATAGAATATATTCTCCAGTCTCTATGAATATTCCTCTTTAATGGTTTATAAAGACTTTCACTTTATAGTGTATTTCATAACTTATTAGAATTTAAGTCGCCTTGATACGTGACGGGTTTAATCCCTGCACATCACGCTGTACACATTAAAACAATAATGCCATTGCTGACTGATTACTTAATATCTATATTTCCTGCTATAGGCCCTGTCTATATCTCTGTTTAATTCTTTATATTCAGGGTCAATCTTCAGTGCAGCTTCATATAATTGAATGGCTTTATTAAATTCTTTCTTATCTTCATAAACAAGGCCAAGTTGTCTTATTATAGCAGCATTTTCAGGTGTAATTTTAAGAACAAGATTATAATATTCTATGGCCTGATCCCATTTTTTATTTTTATAATAACATTCACCGAGTCTGCTATAAATGCCTGTTTTATCTTTATTATCAGCTTCCAGCGCTATTGCTCTTTCATAAGAAGTAATAGCTTTATCCCATTTACCTGTTTTATAATAAAGATCTCCAAAGCTCACCCATGCATAACCGTAAGAAGAAGAAATCCCTGTGGCTTTTTCCAGCAATGGCAGAGCTCTGTCAAATTCTTTTTTATCAATCAATAGATTGGCCATACTGGTGAGAGCCTGAACATTTTCAGGTTCTATATTTATTGCTTTTTCATAGCATTTCATGGCTTTATCCTTATGGCCTGTGGTTTGGTATAACATGCCCATATTATTATAAGCCGTGCCGTAGTTCTCATTGATTTTAATTGCTGTCTCATATTCTTTCATGGCTTTATCATATGCTTTTTTTCTGTAATATATAAGGCCGAGATTGTTATGAGCTTTATATTCGTTCTTATTCAATTCAATGGCTCTGTTATAATATTCCTTTGCCCTGTCCATATTTCCCTTTTTATAATATATATTACCGAGATTATTCCAGTTATCGCCGTAGTTGGGATCTATTTCTATGGCCTGTAAAAAACATTCCGTTGCTTTATCCGTATTTCCTTTATCATATAAAATAATTCCGAGACCGTTAAGGGCTTTCAGATTTGAAGAATCAAGTTTTAATACATTATTAAAACAGGCTTCTCCTCTGTTAAGTTCTCCTGTAGAATAGAATAATTCTCCCAGATATATATTTACATCTACCAATTCCGGGTCAAGTTCCAGTGCTTTTTCAAGATATTTGATACCGTCTGCGGATTTATTTTTATCCATGGCACATACGGCACCTGTCGCAAAATTTGCTTCCGGTGAAGACGGATTGATACTGTAAGCTTTATTTGCATATAGAAGGGCCTTATCTTTATCATTTTTTTTCAGATATGATATGGCCAGATAGCTCAATGTTTTTTCATCACCGGGCCTGTATTTAAGATATTCCGATAGTTCTTCTATGGCCTTATCATATTTTCCGTTCTGATAATAACCGATACCTTTTATTCGATGTTTCTCCAATGTTTTTCCCCTTATATTATTCCATACAAGTATAAAAGAAATAATCAGGCACACGGAAATAACTATCAGAGGGATAAGCTCTGTTTTTTTAGAAGATATGTCAGTATTTTCTTTCTTTTCCGGATTTTCTTCCTTTTCCCTGTGTTTTCTTCTGCTGTGGAGACAGTCACCATGTTTTTCCCAGCATTCTTTATGGTTTATTCTATGGCATTCTCTGCATAGAATTATTGTTTCTCCCGGTTTTTCAACAGGTCTGTTACAGACAAAGCATTTCTTATTCAGAAAAACTGAAATGTCTGTAAGTATCAATTCTACAGGTTCTGATGACATGTTTTACCTCTCAATATTTTTTTCTGTACTTTTTTGAGTGAAAAAAATTACATGCTCTTCTTCAAGATGGTTAAGAATCTGTTCTGCCAGCCTTTTGTAGTCACTGTCAGTAGGGTGATATACACTGTTCCACTCTTTTATGATTTTTACAATATTCTCTACAAAAGAATTTTTTCTTTTTTCATCGATATACATGTTTTTTTCTCTTTCTTTTTATGTGAGATTTTACCACATCCTGACATAATCTGACAAGTTCAAATAAAAACAGGGCAACAGACGTTGCCCTGTTTTTCAGATAAACATCAGCTCTTTTCTTCGGTTTGTTTATCTTCTTCAGCTTTAGGAGGGGATCCGAATTTTTCCTTTATAAATTCATCCCATCCTGTTTCCTTTGAAGTAGCCAGTTCTTTATAGCCTTTACCTTCCTGGGTAAAATAATCTGCATATTTCTGACCTGTAGGGAGGAATATGGAAAGACCTGACGAGTCGAATTTTCCTTCCGTATATTCTACCAGTGTTATGTCTTCTTTACCGTCTTTAGATTTATAGGTGTTCAGAACTTTCTGTCTTTCATAATTATTTGCCACATTTGCTATTACTGCATCTTTAACTGACTTCATCATCAGCTCGGCAGCGCCTTTAAGTTCTTTATCGGTTACCTTATCCGATTTCACTATCTGTTCTGCCACACTGTAAAGATCCCTTGTCTGGGCATAGAATTCATAATAGAACTGACGGCTGAAATTCTGTGCTTTATCTATGACTTCTGTAAGCACTTCTTTTGATGTATCTGTCTTTCTTAATTTTTCTGCAAAATTATCCAGATTATCCTTTACATTATCCATTTTGCTGAGATCTATGGCAGATTTTGTGGCAAAAGCCTTCGGTTTATCTGAATAATGTTCTACAATGGCTTCTGCTATGGATTTTCCTGTCAGTTCTTTACCGTCTGCAAGAGACTGCTGTAATTTATCCAGTATGGCGCCATAGGCAAATCCAAGTGTTGTGCCCATTTCTTCAGAGGCTACAAGATAATCGGCACTGTTTTTAATTTCATAGGCAGATTCCGTGCTTGCCATAAGGCATGCCGCCATATGAACCACATCGGGTTTTACCCCTGTTTCCTTCTGAGTTTTTTCGAAGGCTTCGGCAATCTGAGGATTTGACATAATATGGCCTCCAGAGCCTGTGGCATCGTTAGTGAATGCCCCTGTCCATCCTCCGCCGTGATCCATAAGTACAACCATATAGTGTTTTGCAGGATAATTTTTTATGCCCCATGTAAGGAATTCTGCAAGAGTATCGGGAGAACTCATGTCTTTAGGGCCGAGATCTTCCACTACAGGAGAGTCGATTCTGTCAACTGCTCCCACATCTCCCGGTTTATCTCTGTGGACATAGTATTTCCTTACACCGCTCCAGTCACCGTCTATATTTGTCGGTTCATAAGGTCTTCCCATCTTTTCATTTATCTTTTTAAGCTCTTCCTGGGAGATTCTTCCCAGTTCGGCAACTACATTCATTTTTTCATCGGATCCGACTTTTTCCACATCGAGGAAACTGTTGGCAGTCCATGCTTCCAGATCATTATATCCGTCCATATACATAAGGACTGTCCACTCTTTTTTCTCTTTAGCCTTTGCCAGTTCCGACAGATCGGGAAGAGCACTTTTTATGATATTTGTACTCTGAAAAGTGTCTTTTGTATCAAGTAATCTGTTCAGTCTTTTTGCTTCTTCTTTTCTTGCGTCTCTATGTTCTTTTAAAGCTTTATAATCTACCTGAAAGGGAGAATTCATTGAAGGGTTGAGATTTGTATTATCCATATTACGCCTCCTGTTCGTGCTTTTTAATCAGGATATTCTATTAAAGATTATACCAGAAAGAGACAGGAATGGTTAAAAAAAATGTTAACAAAATGTAAATTTTAAATCAAGTTTTTATATAAAAACCGGAGATGAATTCGGAGTTGATAATCAATAAATGCCTGGTATTTTGTAATATAATCTTTTATAATATATGTGAGGTGAGAAAAATGAATACAACTTTCGGGGATCTGGTTGACTTTTCCCTCACCTGATTGACCTGATAATATTCCATGTCTCTTTAAAGGTTCTTTTGCACCAGTAGCTTATTTTATTCAGATCATCCTTCTTTGTATTTATCCTCCAGGAAAGCAGATAACTCAATATATATCTTTCTCTGAAGTCAGTCCTGTCATTTAACCGGTCAATATAATTAATAAGGCCCTTGTGGTTTATATGGTCAGCCAGTTCTTTAACTGCCATAGCGG
>JBEHWP010000220.1:0-8866 GCA_040217665.1 Vulcanimicrobiota bacterium | reverse complement strand
GTTTTATCCTGAACAGCAATGAAATAGATACAAAATTTTTATAACTTTTTCTATCTCACACTATGCGAAATATTGAAAGAATTATTAAATAATCGTGACGTGTGACGCGAGGATTATTCTCATTATGAACGAATCTACCTGATCTTTTTCCACAACTTTTTATTATAGCTCACCAGCTTTTATTTTACACTACCAATGAGAGAGGTTTTTTATGTATCGGAAGTGAAAGACTACAGACATTATTTCTACGGAGGAACAGAGGAAATACTTTCAAAATTGAAAGACAATCTCCTGAAGAAATTCCCTTCTCTTCAGATATGATGCGTGACGCGTGACGGGAGTAACGTTATGAGTGAATTCATCTGTAATAAAAACATAATCATGTCAGACTACACAGGAGAATTTTTTCATTGATTATTATGACTTTTTCTGTTAAACTCTTATTAAGGGGTGATTGAATTGGCAAAAGAAGATCCTGTAGATCAGGGGATGAAAATACTTGCCAGGAAGCACCCGGCAAGTTTCCTTGACTTAATCTTCAGGTATAACTGTGATTACAGCCTGAATGTAATAGAAGATCCTGTAATTTAATCGTGAAAGGTGAAAGGTGAAACGTGAAAGGGAAAAACAATTTGAGGAGTTAAGACATGGAGCATAAACAGCTTGATGTATGGAAAGACAGTATTGATTTAGTTACAGAAATATATAAAATAACTAAAGAATTCCCCAAAGAAGAAATATACAGTTTAATAACTCAGATTCGGAGAGCAGCTATATCAATACCTTGTAATATTGCAGAAGGGGCTGCCAGAAAGTCTGATAAAGAATTTATTCAATTTCTTTACGTAGCTCTCGGCTCACTAGCAGAGGTAGAGACACAGATTATAATTTCAGAAAAATTAAATTATATTGACAATCCCAAAAGTTTATTGGATAAAGTATTAAAAGTAAAACAAATGATACT
Source organism: Vulcanimicrobiota bacterium (assembly GCA_040217665.1). Lineage (GTDB taxonomy): Bacteria > Vulcanimicrobiota > SpSt-956 > SpSt-956 > JAKJGF01 > CALARM01. The sequence goes on along the minus strand of JBEHWP010000220.1, from coordinate 7,902 downwards.
GGGTTTAATAAAATATTTAAATAAGAAAAAAGGCAATAATTTAGTGTGAAACGTGAAACATGAAAAGTGAAAGGAAGTGATGATCGTTTCACGTTTCACCTTTCACGTTTCACCTTATTAGGAGGAGATGAAGATGTTAAAAGAATGGGATATAGTTCAGGAATGGATTAAGGAAGGTGAGCTTGAAGGTGAGCTTAAAGGAAAACTTGAAGGAAAACTTGAAGGAAAACTTGAATTAATAAGCAAATTTTTGAAGACCAGATTTAATTTAGAATCTTTAAAATTACAAAAGAAATTAAAAAGTATTACTAATATGGATGTTTTAGATGAAATTACCGGCAGGCTATTTACGTCAGAGTCAATAGAAGAAGCAAAAGCTGTTATTGAAGAAGCTATTAAAATTCAGGCAAAAATAGAAAGGGAAGATCAGGATTAGGAAATAATAAGAGCCTGTGATGAAAAATTGGATGGTCTTCCGCCTGTACTTTGATTTAGAAAAAATGACTAATTTGTTGAGTTTTTAAAATCTAATAAAGCTAGATTTTACAGGGATAATTCATACTCAAAGTATTAGCAGAACAGCATCAATTAATGTGGAAGGGAAAGATATAAAAATCATCACTGGCCTTCAGCCCACCTGGCCTGCCGGTAACCCTCTGCTGATTACGCCTATAGATCATTTTTTAATAAGTAAAAACCTTACAGTTATTCATAGATATACAGGGCCTGATATTGGTTCTGACCATTACCCTGTAATAATGGAAATTAAAATATGACGAAATGTGGAGTTATGTGTTACGTAAGCAGAGCAAACGATCAAGTTCTAATATAGTGAGTCTGGATAGTGCAGAAGATGGCCAGCAATGGATTTTTATAACTTTTTCTATCCCATCTCCTGCAGAATATGGTATAATTAAAGAAATGGAATATAGAAAGGCATTATATGCGGATGTATATTTATCAGCAAATGAGGTGATATTGTGGAAAGTATAAATATAAAAATTCCTTCAGAATGGTTAATATATTTTTCTTCAAAAGACAGACTGGAAGAAGAAATAAAAAAGTTTCTTGTAATTGAATGGTTCCGAGTCGGCAAAATATCATCAGGGAAAGGTGCAGAACTTCTAAATATATCCAAATGGGAATTTTATGATTTGCTCACAGAAAACAATCTCTCTACAATTGATATAGACCAGAATGACCTGAATGAAGGCTCTTTGAACTTAAAAGAAGCTCTGGAGAAAACCTGATGAAAATAATAGTTTCTAATTCCGGTCCAATCATATCATTCTGTAGAGCAAACAAACTTAATATTCTAAATTTAATCCTATCTGAAATAGTAATTCCAGTGGCAGTTTATATAGAAATAGTAACACATGGCAAAGATAGACCAGGAAGCAACGAAATAATAAATGCAACATGGATACAAACCAGAGAAATAAAAAATATTGAAGTTAAACATTCTTTACCAGACACTCTCGGTTCAGGTGAAAAAGAGGCTATAATACTGGCAGAGGAATTAGATAGATTTGTCCTTTTAGATGATAGAAGAGCAAGAAATGAAGCAAAATCTAGAAAATTAAAAGTTATTGGTTCTATGGATATTTTATTACAGGCCAAATATTCAGGTGTAATTAATAATACTGAGCCTGTTATGTATGACTTTATAAAAACGGGCTTTCGACTAAGCAGGGAATTATATGAAGAAATTCTCCTTAAATCAGGAGAAAAATAAAATCTTCATGGAATAACATCTTTTACCTGTGAGGGAAAAAAATTACAAGTGAAATGAGGAATATACATGTTTTCCCACATTACATCCAATCAGGCTATACTCAACGGCAAACCATGTATTAAAGGCACAAGAATAAGTATAGAATTTATATTAGAACTCCTCTCCAGTGGTGCTACTTTTAATGACATATTAAAAAATTACCCTCATCTTACAGAAGAAGACCTTCAGGAAGCTCTTCAATATGCTTCAAGATTCCTTAAAAATGAAATAGTTATAATGGCAGAGGTGAAAAATTGAAACTCCAGCAATTTAAGTTTCTTACAGATGAAAACATATCTCACTTAAACAAAAGATAAATTACAGAAATAAAAATGAAACTGCTGAAAATAGTATCTCTCAAATTAATTATATCTCTTATTATCTTTCTGACTTTTATCACAATAATTCTTACAATCACTGCCGTTTTTAATAATCTCTGGTGGAGGTTTGAATATACTGCCAGCTTCAGGCATCAATGTCTTTTCCTTCAATTAATCTTAATATGTCTTCTATTGGCCTTAAAAGTAAAAAAAGAGATCCTTTATATACTTATCACTTTTACCCTTATAAATCTGATTCCTTTTCTATCATTCTATATACCGCAGACAGATAAAGCAGGAGAGGCAAAAACCATTAAAATCCTGACAGCAAATGTGCATATAATAAATGATAAATATAATCTACTTATTTCACTTATTAAAAATACAGATCCTTCTGTTATTGCCCTTTCGGAAACAGATGATAAATGGATAGATAATCTGGCAATTCTGGATAAGGATTATTACTCAATAAAACATCCGGGGAAATATCTGCATGGCATGGCTCTTTACAGCAAATATCCATTTACATCAAAAGAAATAAAATATTATTCTTATGATAAAAAATTATCTGTTCCTATGATCTTTGCCACAATTAACGTGGAAGGAAAAGATTTTAAAATCATCACCATTCATCCTATAGCTCCCAAAGACAAAAATTGTATTATATTAAGAAACAGACATCTACTCGAAGCAGCAGAGATGATAAAAAAAGAAAAAAGCATGCCTGTTATACTCGCAGGGGATCTGAACATTACCCCGTGGTCTTATAAATTTTCGGAGTTCTTAAAAATATCAGGCCTTAAAGACTCCTCTAAAGGCTTTGGCCTTCAGCCCACCTGGCCTGTCGGTAATCCTCTGTTACTTACGCCTATAGATCATTTTTTAATAAGCAAAAACCTTACAGTTATTCATAGATATACAGGGCCTGATATTGGTTCTGACCATTATCCTGTAACAATGGAAATTGCATTTAAGCTATTAAAAACATAAATCAACAGTTTTTCATTATATCTCTGTCAGAAGTATGAAAATATGTTATAATACGGTATAGAAGTAAATTTTTATTGTAGAATCATACAGATATGGTAAAATATAGTCAGAAGTGATAATTTATTTTGAATGGAGTAGATGAATATGAATTCACCGGCTATTGCTACCGTTATAAAAATGATGGAATCCCTGCCTGAACATATTCAGGAACAATTAGTGGAACATTTACGTGATTATCTTGAAGGTATAAGTCATGAATTACGCTGGGAAGTATTATTTAAACAAAACGATTCAAAGCTGATAGCTGCTGCCAGACGTGCAAAACAGGAAATAGCTGAAGGACTTGCTATACCAATGGAACATAATAAATTATGAAATCCTTAACATTACCATCTTTCTGGAATAACTATAGATATCTTAAAGAAGAAATAAAACAAAGTGCCAGGAAATCTTACCAGCTATGGGAACAAAATCCTTTTCACCCTTCTTTGCGCTTCAAATGTATCAATACCACTGAAAACATATGGTCTGTCAGGATCACCCGTGAATATCGTGCTATTGGTATTCTTGATGGAAACACAGTAACATGGTTCTGGACAGGCAGCCATGACGAGTATGAAAGATATTTCTTATAAATAAGTGATACATTTTTTATGGAATTTAAAGAAAACAATCACAGAAAAATAAACATATTCGGCTCTTTAATAAGCGCCGTTTCTCTCTCTCAGGCTGTGTTTCTTATTGAAGAAAAGATACATGAAAAAACCTCTTCCTATATCTGTGTCTGCCCTGTTTCATCCATTGTTACAGCAACAGAAGACAGAGAGTTTCAGCATATAATAAACAATTCCTTTATCTCCACCCCTGATGGAATGCCTGTAGTATGGTATCTGAAATCAAAGGGCGCTAAAGATGTAACAAGAGTCTATGGCCCTGATTTAATGAGAGAGGTTTTTTATATGTCAGAAACACATGGCTACAGACATTATTTCTACGGAGGAACAGAGGAAATACTATCTAAATTAAAAGAAAATCTCCTTAAAAAATTCCCTTCTCTTAATATATGCGGCATGTATGCTCCCCCTTTCCGACCTCTTACAGAGAAAGAGGAAGAAGAGGTTATATCTGATATAAAGAAATCAGAACCTCATATAGTATGGGTCGGTATCGGTTCTCCCAAGCAGGAGAAGTGGATGGCAAAGATTTCTCCTCTCCTTGACGGAATAATCATGGCAGGAGTGGGAGCGGCTTTTAATTTCTACGCAGGCTCTGTCAGACAGGCACCTCTATGGATGCAGAGGAACGGACTTGAGTGGCTCTTTCGATTATGGTGTGAGCCGGGAAGACTGTGGAAGAGATATCTTTACGGGAACAGCAGGTTTATTTATATGGTTTTGAGAGAGATGATAATAAGGCGTGATGTGTGACAGGTAGATTAACTTTTCAGAGAATGAGGCTGTCCTTGTTTGAAAACAATACACATATTAACCATTCTTCTTCTATTTATAGTCTTCAATATAATTACATCCAGCCGATATCCATGTGTATGGCTTGATGAGATTTGCCTTGCAGATCCTGCCGTAAACCTGTATCTGGGGCAAGGATGGACATCATCCTTATGGTCTGCACAGAATCATGGCGAATTCTTTACCGGCAATGTCCCTCTTTATCCCGGTTTACTTTATCTCTGGCTAAAAATATTCGGATTTTCCATTACATCAGTAAGATCTCTCAATTATATCCTTATAGCAGCTACATGCCTGCTCCTATGGAAATGGAGCTTACTTTTCAAAAAATCATCCATAAATTATCTTCATATTCTCTGCCTTCTGGCAATTCTCGGCGGATACAGTATAATATTTTCTTATCGTTCGGGACGTAATGACTGTCTGCTTACGTTACTCGGCGCAGGAATTCTTTACTCAGGAACATTGAAGGAATCGAAGATAAATTCCATATTACTGTTTATACTCGGTGCTCTCTCTGCATGGGCAGGGCCACAGCTATTACCTGTTCTTTTATTTTCCGGATGTCTTGTTATCATTTACCTGAAAAAACCATTCTTTAAAAAAGTTATTATAACATGGGTCGGGGTTATGTCAGGCTTAATATTATTAATAGCTTTTTATTCATTCTACGGAGTACTGGATAAATTTATCCTTTCTTTTAAAGCACATACTGAATTAACCTTTATCCATGCCCTCCTATCAGGACAATTTATTCATCATAACAGGATACCAAAAGATTTTAGTTTCTGGCCTCCCTTTATTTCCCTGTGTATCATTGTAATCTACCGTATTAAAAAAAAGACTTTACAATGGAAATCTGCCATTTCCTATGGATTAATTTCTTCCTTCATTATTCCATCTGCCTCAATAGTAATACTGGGAAAGTTTCCGACTTATTACGGATGGGCGATATATATACCTGTAGTTTTATGTCTTGCATCAACTCTCATGGAATCAAAATCGTCGGCATTTGAAAGAAACGTCGGTATAACAGGTCTTATAGCAGCAATTATTATTGGCACAGGACTCCACTTAACTGCAGGACTTTATAATTACAGTGATAGAAACTATAACAATATAGATAAGCTTTTTAAAGAAAGTGTAAAAGACCAGGATTATGTTTATGGTGACAGGGTAATTTATTATGCATCGAAAAAATGGGGAGGTAATTTTCAACTGTCTTTTATGAATATTAACCAAAAAGAAAAAGCACATATAAACGTCTTAATTATTAAACCGGAGGAATTTTCAGGAATTACAGCTTTCCTCGGAGGAACATGGGAATCTACCGGGCAAAAAAATATTTTAACCCATAAAGGATTTCCCGGTATCACCAGGAATATGGGATTTCTGAATAGTTTCGATTATGAACTGGAAGTGTTTCGGAAACAGGAAATATTAAACCGTAAACAATAATCAGACAGGCTAAAAAAATAGATTATGACTGTGCAAATTTCATTCTTATTCTTCTTTTTTTATAGCACATGGCTTATGGCTCTTACAGGTTATGGCAGTATATTTAAAAATTTATTATTCAGACTATTCAAAGATAAGTCTGAAAAATTTGACAAAAATTTACTAATACCTGTGCAGGGCATTCTTGGTATGATTATTGTTACAACAATGGCGACAACAATCAACTTTTTTCTTCCTGTAAACCAGATAATTTCCTTGATTTTCCTATCCACAGGTGTAATACTTTTCATAATTAACAGGAAAAATATTTTCTACAGAATAAGCCGGGAACATATAAATTTATTTATTATCCTGGCAGGTATTTTATTTATTATTATACCATTTTCATGGAATGAAGCCTATGATACAGGTCTTTATCATTTACCGGCAATGAAATGGATTACTTCAACTTCTGTTCCTGCCGGCCTGGCCAACCTACATTCAAGACTGGGATATAATTCTTCCTGGTTTGTCCTTGCAGCCTGTATTGATCAATGGGTAATAATCACAGATAAACCATTTTTTCTGTTGAATGGATTAATGACATTTTACTATATCTTTTTATTTGCTATAATTTTAAAAGAAAAATTTCTAAAGAAAGAAATATTAAACAACTACCTTTTTGCAGATTTATTCCTCTTATTATCTTTTTTCACTTTTATATTTCCTCTAAAGTATTTAATCTGTTCTTTATACACGGATCTACCAGTTATAATTCTGACAGTATTTGTTTTATATTTAGTTTCCTATGATCTGGAAAGTAATAGTTCATTTAGTTCATACACGTTTCTTTCAACAATAATATCTGCATATGGTCTTACAATAAAATCCACAGCCCTGCCTCTATTTCTAACCTGTATTTTTATAGCACTGCTAAGACCACTTATTGAAAAACTAAAAACCCGGACATATAATATCAAATATAATATCAAAACCTTAATTATCTGTGTCACACTCCTGTCAGTAATATTTATCCCCTGGATTGCACGTGGAGTTATGCTTTCCGGTTATTTATTTTATCCTGTATCAACAGGTTATTTACCAGGTTTATCATGGTCTGTGCCGGCAGAAAAAGCACAGGAACGAATTAACGCAGATATAAACTGGTCAAGGTATCGTAACGGATGTAGTATATCAAACTCATCATCACAGTGGATATGGCTCTGGTTTAAGAGATATATTAAAATGTTTGTCGTAATATTTACTATTGCCATTACAGGTATCTGTTTAATTCTAATATCTGCATATCGTAAAAAACTGAGTATAGATAAAGAAATTATCTGGATAATACCTTTTATAATTGCATCATCGGGAATTTTATTCTGGTTTTTAACCATTCCTGGCCCGAGATATGGATATGGATATTTATTTTCATGGGCATTACTTTTATTCTCTGCCGGATTATGGAGAAGCGGTATTCTGGAAGTAAAAAAGATGCAGAAATTTTACAGAGTAGCAATAACTGTTTTTATCTTAATTATATTTATTATTTTAATTTTCAGCGATATATTACTGCCATCATATATCAGAAAAGAAAATAAAGTAAAAAAAATGACATGGAAAGAATTTAATCTTCCACAGGTAGAGATGGTGGAGAAACATACAGGGGATGGCATTTCTATTTATTTACCATCCCGGAGTGACCAGTGCTGGAATGCTAAATTACCGAACACACCGGAGTTTAATCCTGATTTAAAAATAAAATTTTCTCCTGTAACCGGACTGCCGGAGAAATTATGGGTTATAAATAAATAAAGTACAATATGGACTTTTATAAAATATTATATTATAGTATAAAAATTATATATCATTTATTATTATTATTTTCTTATAGGACATACGTTACATATTCTTC
>JBEHWP010000219.1:0-8869 GCA_040217665.1 Vulcanimicrobiota bacterium | reverse complement strand
ATTTCCTGAGACCTTCCGAATAGTCTCTGTATGAAGCAGTTTTATCAGGTAATACAGGTGTTTCGTCATCAGAAAGTTTTCTGTATATACTGCAGAAATCTTCCAGAATGATTCTCCACGAAACCATATCGGTACAGAGGCGGTGTATTACGATAAAAAACCTGTCTTTACCGTCTTTATGGTTTTTAAAGAGTGCCCCTCTTATGACTGGCCCTTCTGTAATATTGAGAGAATTTTGTATGGAATTACATGTTTCTGTAATGAACATATAGAGAGAATCTTCCGAAAGAGAAGAAAGATTTATTGTTTCGACAGAGACAGATGTTTTTTCAGGATGCTCATACCATTGAATCCATTTACCGTCTGTCCCGGTGCTGTGGCGAACCATATATTCACTCTCTCCACCATCGCCGTTTATATATCTGAATCTCAACCTCAATCCGTCATGATGATTTACTAATATATTCAGAGCCTTTTCTATGATTTCGTTGTCACCGGGCTGTTTCAGAGTAAAGAGAAGAGACTGATTGAAGTGATTGACATTTTCTAGTTCCTGTTCAAAGAACCACTCCTGTACCGGTAATAATGGCACTTCCCCTTTCAGCATACCTTTTTCTGCCTGAGGAGATAATTTCTTTTCAATCTCCTCCGATATTTTAGCAATAGTAGGATGACGGAGAAGCTGTGATGCCGTAACAGGAATTCCCTCATTATTTGCTCCTGTCACTACCTGAATACTCATAATAGAATCTCCGCCGAGACTGAAGAAATTATCATATATACCCACACGGTCACATTTAAGAACCTTTTTCCATATTCTCGCAAGGATTTCTTCCCTGTCATTCCTGGGTGCAACATAGGTCTCATGGGAAGCAAGGTCACTCTCCTGAGGTTCGGGAAGAGATTTTCTGTCTACCTTTCCGTGAGCTGTAACAGGAATTTTGTCGATTTTTATAAAGCATGACGGAATCATGTAATCGGGCAGGAACTGTGAAAGTTCTTTCTGTAATTCAGAGGATTTCAGTTTTATGTCACTTATGTAATAACCACAGAGATATTTATTTCCCTGTTTATCAGTCCTGTCTATTACTACTGAATCTCTTACGGGGTCTATCTTCTTAAGAGCTTCTTCTATTTCACCCAGTTCAATTCGGAAACCCCTTATCTTTACCTGCTGATCAATACGTCCCAGGAACTCGATATTTCCGTCAGGCAGCCACCGCGCAAGGTCTCCTGTCCGATACATCCTCTGTCCCGGCTCAATGGGATTTTCTACAAATTTCTCTTTCGTAAGGTCCGGTCTGTTCAGATATCCCCTTGCCATACCGGGGCCCGATATACACAGTTCTCCCGGCACAGAGAGAGGAGTCATCCTGTTGTGTTTATCCAGAATATAAACTGTCGTATTATAGACAGGTTTTCCTATGGGAATATTTTCATAATATTTATCTATTGCAAAACTCGTTGTACATACCGTATATTCCGTAGGGCCGTAATTATTCACAACATCATAACTCTTCTTCTTAAAGGAACGTAGTTTGTCTCCGCCTGTGTCGAGCCATCTCAGGCTCTTATTTTCAAACATTTCTATAAATTGTTCCGTAAACTGGGTGGGGAGAAAACTTACCGTTATATTATTCTCTTCATAATAAGTGTTCAACTCTGAAGGGGAAAGCCTTATGTCTTCACCTATTACATGGAGTGAAGCACCTGATATGAGGCACGGGAATATTTCCCATACGGATGCATCAAATCCGAAAGACGCATATTTTGTCATAGAGTCTTTCTCGCTTAACTGACGGGTATGTTTATACCAGAAACACATATTTACAAGAGAACGGTGTTCTATCATCACACCTTTAGGCTGGCCGGTAGAGCCCGATGTATAAATAATATAGGCGAGATTTTTTGATGTGTTAATTACCGGCAGATTTTCACATAATTCTGTATAAAGTGAAGGATCTGTTATATCCAGTACTTTAACGGAAGGTTTTATTTTTTCGGCAAGATGAGGCTCTGTGATTAATAGAAGAGCACTGCTGTCAGAGATTATATATTTTATCCTGTCTATCGGATATTCGGGATCTATCGGTACATAACATCCTCCTGATTTCACTGCTGCAAGAACGCTTACAATCATATGACACGAACGATCCAGAAGTATGGCCACCCTGGTGTCACGTGTTACTCCTTCCCGTCTCAGCACACAAGCCAGTTTGTTAGCTCTTTCATTCAGTTCTCTGTAAGAAAGTTTTGTATCTTTATAGATTACAGCAATTTTTTCTGAATTCAATTCCACCTGTTTTTCTATCAATTCCTGAATTGTTGTATCCTGCGGAACTTCGAAATAATTATCATTGAAAGTTTTCAGAAGCAGGTGTTTTTCTCTTTCAGAAAGTATATCCATGTCTTTCAGGGGACTTTCCGAATTGCGAACTATCCATTCCAATGCAGATTCTATATGGCCTTTCATATTTTCTATTACCTGTTCCGTAAAACAGTCGCCGTCACAGGAAATCTTTATACAGAGTTCCTTTCCCGGGCCGATAATCACATTTAAAGGATAATTAGTTTTTTCATAGCCCTTCACATCTGTCATGACTACAGATTTCTTCTCACCAGGGTCTTCTTCGAAAGGATAATTTTCAAACACGAAAAGACTGTAAAACAGGGATTCTCCGGGAGGGATACTCGCGAGAGGCTGAAGTTTATTCAGAGATATATGGCTTAAATTATTTCCCTCCTGTATGGTATTATGAATATTTTTAAGATTATAAAGTACAGATTCATTATGATTGAGCTTTGCTCTCATAGGTATGGTATTTATAAAAAGTCCTATCATGTTTTCAACGCCTGACAGTTCCGGCGGTCTTCCTGACACGGTGGTGCCGTAAAGTATATCTTCGGAACCGCTGTAGAGAGACAGAACAGAAGCCCATGCAAGCTGCACAAGAGCATTAAGGGTTACAAGGTTGGAACGGGCAAAGTTCTGGCATTCTGCCGTAAAATCCTCTGGAAGATAATGAATATATTCCTTCAAATTTTCAATAGATTTATGAATATCCAGGTCTCCCCTGTTTACTGTAACAGGAGTGGGAGCGGAAAAATCGGAAAGAGTGTTTTTCCAGTAAGAAATAATTTCCTCTCTATCCTGTTCTGAAAGCCACTGTATATAGGTCTCAAAAGGTTTTGCAGGTTTCAGATGTAAAGTCTCTTTATTTACAATAGATTCATATCTTCCCTTCAGTTCCTGCATTATTAAAGGCAGTGACCATCCGTCTATGAGGATATGATGACAGGTCCATATAAATCTATATTCATTCTTCCCCAGAATGAACAGATGAAGATAGGCAAGAGGTGGCCTGCTCAGATTAAAGCCTTCACGTCTTATTTTTATCCTTATATTTTCTATTTTTTCTTCCTGTTTCTCACCGGCCATTTCACTGACATCAATTGTATACCATGGAAGAGGGGCATTTCTGTACACTATCTGGAAAGGTTTCTCAGTTTCCTCCCACACAAAAGCGGTTCTGAAAATCGGATTGGAGGAAAATATGCCGTTCCAGGCTTCTTTAAGAGCATTTATATCGAGATCTCCCTTATAGATCCATGAAGTCTGTGTGCAGTATTGATCCGAGTCGGGAGAAGCAACGGCATGAAAGAGGAGTCCTTCCTGAAGAGGAGAAAGACCGTAGATTGCCTCAACGGACGAAGGATCGCTTATACCGTCAAGGAAAGACTGAGACACTTCTGCAAGAGGAAAATCGGAAGGAGTAAAATGTTTTCTCCCCGGTTCAATACAGTGAGTGATTATATCTTTTAAAGCGGAAATGAAATTATCTGCAAGACCTTTAACTGTTTCTTCATCCCATATAAGGCTGCTGTAGCCGAAAACCATAGATAAAGAGCCGCGGAAAATCAGACCGTTAATATCCAGAAGATTTATAATACCGTTCTGAAGAGATACTGCATGTCCCGGATCTTCTTCCGCAGCGCAGAGTAATTCTCCTTCCATTACACTGCCGTCAATCTGACCGAGATAATTAAAGGCCAATCTCTTACATTCCAGTTCTTTCAGTTCTTCCTTTATATGTGAAAAATATCTGAGAACTCCGTAAGAAATACCATGTTCAGGTATAGCTCTCAGGGTTTCCTTTACAGATTTTATAACAGAGCCGTAATCTGCTGGAGAAGGGCTCTTCAGACGAACGGGGAATATGGAAGTAAACCATCCCACTGTATTTGAAAGATTGATTTCGGCAATACTTTCTTCTCTTCCGTGGCCTTCCAGATTTATCACCATGTCAGATACATTCAAAGAACGATTACATGCAAGGAGAAGGGCTGAAAGTAAAATGTCGTTAATCTGTGTGTTATATACAGAAGGAACGGCATTTAATAACAGATCCGTATCATGAGGGGACAGAGAAACTTTATATTCTCTTATATCAGAAAATTTAGATTCTTTATATTTTACAGGAATAGGAGAAACATCTCTGAGAACTTCAAGCCAGTAATCACTGTGTTTTTCTGCTGTAGAAACATACTCCATGAGAGATTTTGCCCAGTCTCTGTAAGAAGAAGTTTTGGCAGGAAGGGACGGAGTAAGACAGTCAGAAAGTGTTCTGTATATATTATGAAAATCTTCTATGATTATTCTCCATGAAACCATATCTATACAGAGGTGATGTATTACTATAAAGAGCCTGTCGAGGCCGTCTTTATGGCCTTTAAAGAGAGATGATCTTATAACCGGGCCTTCTGTAATATTGAGAGATGATTGAAGGGAATTGCATTTTTCCGTGATGAACACAGACAAAATATCTTCAGGTACAGAAGAGAGATCTATCTGTTCGACTGAGACAGAAGCTTTCTCAGGGTTTTCATACCACTGAATCCACATATCTTCTTTTCTGAATCTGAGTCTCAACCCGTCATGGTGGTTTACCAGAACATTAAGAGTTTTCTCTATGATGTCTCTGTTTCCATCTTCTTTAAGTGTAAAGAGAAAAGCCTGATTGAAGTGATTTAAATCTTCAAATTCATGTTCAAAAAACCATTTCTGTACAGGTATTAAAGGAACTTCTCCCGTAAGCACTTTTTGCTCTGCCTGTATAGCAGGTTTCATTTCAGTTCCTTCTGCCAGTTCGGCAATAGTGGGATGGCGAAGCAATTGAGATGCCGTAATATTTATTCCCTCACTGTTTGCCTTTGCCACAATCTGAATACTCATAATAGAGTCTCCTCCGAGATGGAAGAAATTATCATAAATACCGACTCTGTCACATTTAAGGAATTTTTTCCATATAGCCGCAAGTATTTCTTCTCTTTCATTTCTCGGAGCCACATAGGTTTCATGGGAGGCCATGTCACTTTCCTGCGGCGGAGGAAGAGATTTTCTGTCTACTTTTCCATGAGACGTAACAGGAATTTTGTCGATTTTCAAAAAACATGAAGGGATCATGTAATCCGGCAGGAACTGTGAAAGTTCCTTCTGTAATTCAGAGGATTTAAGTTTTATATCACTTATATAATAGGCACAGAGATATTTATTTCCCTGTTTATCACTTCTGTCAATTACTACTGCATCTCTTACAGGATCTATTTTCTTAAGAGCTTCTTCTATTTCGCCCAGTTCAATACGGAAACCTCTTATCTTTACCTGTTGATCTATACGGCCCAGGAATTCCAGATTACCGTCAGAAAGCCATCTGGCAAGATCTCCGGTACGATACATTCTTTTTCCGGGAACAAAGGGATTTTCTACAAATTTTTCTTTTGTCAGTTCTTCTCTATTAAGATATCCCCTTGCAACACCTTCTCCTGACACACAGAGTTCTCCCGGTACTCCTGCCGGTGTTATCTTCCCGTATTTATCCAGAATATAAACGTGAGTATTATAGATCGGTTTTCCTACAGGAATATTCTCATATGATTTATCTATAATAAAATCGGACGTACATACTGTATATTCAGTAGGTCCATATCCGTTTGTCACAACATAATTCTGATTTTTGAAAACCTTAAGTTTATCTCCTCCCAATTGTATCCATCGTAAAGACTTATTATCCGTAAGGAGCATAAACTGTTCTCCGAACTGGGTCGGAAGAATTGCAAGAGTTACATTGTTCCTTTCAAAATATTCATTGAGCCCTGAAGGAGAAAGACGGATTTCTTCAGGAATAATATGGATGCCTGCCCCGGAAATAAGAGCAGGGAATATTTCAGGAATCGAAGCATCGAAACCGAAAGATACATATTTTGCCATATTATCATGTTCTGAAAAATTATATTTCCTTTTATAATAGAAACTTAAATTCACCAGAGAATGATGTTCTATCATTACACCTTTCGGCTGTCCAGTTGAACCTGATGTATAAATCATATATACTAAATCTTTTGAGCTATTTATATGTTCGGGATTTATATGGGAATCGTGACGCGTAACGCGTGATGCGTAACGGGAGGTCATGTTATCATAGTCTGATGTATAAAACACAGGAATTGACGGATTTATTTTTTCTGCCAGGTGGGAGTCTGTTATTAACATAAGAGAACCGCTGTCAGAGATTATATAATTTATTCTCTCCGGAGGATAGTGAGGATCTATGGGAACAAAGGCTCCCCCTGCTTTAAGAACTGCAAGAATACTTACAATCATATGGCACGAACGATCCAGGAAAATTCCTACTCTGCTGTCACGTTTTACTCCTTCCTGCCTGAGAAAATGTGCCAGTTTATTCGCCTTTTCATTTAATTCTCTGTAAGTAAATTTTTCATCTTTATAAACAACGGCAGTCCTTTCCGGATTTAATGATGCCTGTGTCTCTATCAATTCATGAATTGTTTTTTCCTTGGGCACATCATAATAAGTATCATTAAAGACATTTAAAATCCGATTTTTCTCGTCTTCAGGAATTACATCTATATTTTTCAGAAGCTCTTCAGGATGTTCAACGATCCACTTCAAAGCGGATGCAATATGGGAAGCAAGATTTTTTATTACATCTTCTGTAAAGCAATCTCCGTCATAGGAAATATTTATAGAAATTTCTTTTGCCGGCACAACGACTATATTCAGAGGATAACTGGATGTACCATAATGTTTCATATCCTTCATAGCAGTAATTTCCTCGGAGAAGGGGAAATTTTCAAAGACAAAAAGGCTGTAAAAAAGTGCTTCTCCGGGAGGGATACTGCTCATAGCCTGAACTTCGCTCAGAGAGATATGGCTTAAATTACTGCCGTCCTGTATAATATTATGAATATGTTTCAAATTATACCGTACTGTTTCGTGATGATTTAACTTTACCCTTAATGGAATAGTATTTATAAAGAGTCCTATCATCTGTTCCACTCCGGGAAGTTCGGCAGGTCTTCCAGAAACAGGGATACCGTATAATATATCGTCAGAACCGCTGTATGTGGAAAGAACAGAGGCCCAGGCCAGCTGTAAAAGGGCATTAAGTGTTACTTCACCGGAACTGGCAAATTTCTGACATACTTCGAGAAAACGTTCCGGAAGTTTATAGACATATTCTCCCGGATTTTCAACAGCTTTATGGATATCGGGACGGGAATAATTTACAGTAAGAGGAGTGGGAGAGGAAAAATCTGAAATAACATGTTTCCAGTAATCTGTAAGCCTTTCTTTATCCTGGAAAGAAAGCCATTTTATATAAGTTTCAAATGATCCGGGAGGTACAAAAGAAAATGTTTCTTTTTTTACAATAGAGTTATATCTTCTTTGTAATTCCATAAGTATTAAAGGCATGGACCATCCGTCCAAAATGATATGATGATAACTCCACAGAAATCTGTATTTATAATCATCCAGTATGAAGAGGTAAAGAGAACCGGCAGGAGGAGTCTTAAGGTCGGAAATAGAACGTCTTGCTTTTTCTACTGTATTCTCGATTATTTTTTCCTGTTCTTCCCTGTCTTTTCCTCTTAAATCCACAGTATGCCATGGAAGGGGAACATGTCTGTAAACTACCTGAAAGGGTTTTCTCCCTTCTTCCCATACAAAACCTGCTCTGAAAGTGCTGTGGGCAGCAAATATACCATGCCATGCCTCTTTCAATGCATCTATATCCGTTTCTTCGTCATAAATCCAGGAAACCTGTGTGCAGTAATGGAAAGAATCTGGAGCAGAGAGTGCATAAAACAGAAATCCTTCCTGAAGAGGTGAAAGTCCGTAGATGGCTTCAACAGACGAAAAATCTGTTATACTGTCAAGAAAAGATTGAGACACGTCGGCAAGAGGGAAATCTGATGGAATAAAATGTGTTCTACCTGGTTCAATACCCTGTAAGGTTTCAGTATGATCTTCACAGGATTTAATCTTTTCTTTGTCCAGTAGACTCCTATCAGCTTTCTCCGATATTTCGGCAATAGTGGGATGGCGAAGGAGAGTGGATGCCGTAATATTTATGCCTTCACTGTTTGCCCTGGCAACTACCTGAATACTCATAATAGAATCTCCGCCGAGTCTGAAGAAATTATCATAAATGCCGACTCTGTCACATTTAAGAACCTTTTTCCATATTCTCGCAAAGATTTCTTCCCTGTCATTCCTCGGTGCAACATAGGTCTCATGGGATGCAAGGTCACTCTCCTGAGGTTCAGGAAGAGATTTTCTGTCTACCTTTCCATGTGCCGTAACAGGAATTGTATCGATTTTTATAAAGCATGACGGAATCATATAATCTGGCAGGAACTGTGAAAGTTCTTTCTGTAATTCAGAGGATTTCAGTTTTATGTCACTTATGTAATAACCACAGAGATATTTATTACCCTGTTTATCACCCCTGTCAACAACTACTGCATCTTTTATAGAGTCTATCTTTTTAAAAACTTCTTCTATTTC
>JBEHWP010000218.1:0-8873 GCA_040217665.1 Vulcanimicrobiota bacterium | reverse complement strand
GGAATCAACTGGATGCAGTAAATACTCTTGTAGATGTAGGCACAAACGGTGATGTTATTGATGACATAGCAGATGTTTCCACAGGAGTCGGGAAAAGACCTGTAGAACAGGTAGTGCTTACTCATGGACACTTTGATCATTCAGGGGGACTGAAAGATGTAATAAAAAGATATAATCCCAGAGTATATGCTTTTACAAAAATAGAAGGAGTAACAGATATATTAAAAGACGGACAGCATCTTCTTATGGGAGACAGAATCTTTGAGGTTATACATGTACCGGGCCATTCAAACGATTCAATCTGCCTTTACTGCAGAGAAGATAAAGTATTCTTTTCAGGCGATACTGCTATAAATATAAGAACACCTGGCGGTGCCTATTCTTCCCATTTTGTAAAAATATTTGAAAGGATAGTAACACTCGATATAGAAATCATTTATTCAGGCCATGACAGTCCTGTAACAGAATATGCAAAAGATATGCTTCTCAATACCCTGAGGAATATAAAAAAGAGTCAGATAATTTATACGGATGATTCACTGTAACAGACATGACCGGAGCGGTCACAACCAGATATGAGAGTTAGCATACAGTGAAGTTGCAAACTTCATCATTCTCATATAAATCCTTTCAGATATTAAAGAAAGAGTCATAATATATGATAAAACTTTTATACATAACACCGGAATATGCAAAAATCATGACCTATGCTGTTCAAACTTCCACAAGAACCAGAGAAGAAAATGTTGATTATGAAGAATTTATAAGAAAAATAGTAAAGGGAGGGCGGCTATCTATAGGAAGACACTGTATGGCATCTTTTGAGGTTATGTGCAGCAGAGCCTGCAGCCACCAGCTGGTAAGACATACCCATTTAAATTATACACAGGAAAGCCAGCGTTATGTAAATATGAAAGATTTTACATATCTTGTTCCTATGTCTATATATAATTCGTCTGAAGCAGGTCTTATGTTATATATGGAAATAATGCAAAAGATAGAACAGGCATACAGTGAATTAGTTGATGCAGGTGTACCTCAGGAAGATGCCCGTTATGTACTTCCCAATGCCACCCTTACCAGGTTAGTTATATCAGGAAATTTTCAGGCATGGTGGGATTTTCTGAAATTATCTACCTCAAAAAAAGCCCAGTGGGAAATAAGAAATATAGCAGAAGAAATAAAAAAAATCTTCATAGAAAAAGCACCTGCATATTTTGATGTTTTATAATATCCCTGACTCTTCGCCAATCACATTTACTCACAATCATGTGTAGTTTAGTCATTTTAATAATTAAACTCCTATTGTTTATCTCTTCGCCAATCACATTTACTCACAATCATGTGTAGACATGGTTTTTTGCTCCCAGGTGCTGCCATGGGTAAACTCGGCATCACTTAAAATCAGTTTCCAGGTGGAAGAAAAATCATGGCCTTTATATAAACCATTTTATAAACGACAGATATATTCCATAGGTGCTGTTAAAAAATAAAAAACTTTTCTGAAACACTATAAAGTTTTTTTTTATTGTAACCGATAATACTATATAGTTGAATTCAAATGCAGAGGAGGATGAATAAAATGGCAGTATCTGGAATCACAGAAACAAGGCAATATTTGACCTTTATTCTTGACGGAGAACTATTTGCCCTGGATATATCAAAGGTAAGGGAGGTTCTGGATTATACAAAAATTACGAGAGTCCCTCAGATGCCGGAATTTATGTTAGGTGTTATAAATCTGAGAGGCAGTGTTGTCCCTGTTATAGACATGAGGACAAAATTCGGTATGAACAAAGTAGAAAGGACTGTCAATACATGTATTGTCATAGTAGAAGTCACACTTGACAGTGACAATGTAATACTCGGTGCTCTTGTGGATTCTGTACAGGAAGTATTTGAACTGGACCCGGAACAGATAGAACCGCCTCCGAAAATAGGAATGAGGCTGAAAACGGAATTCATAAAAGGAATGGGGAAAAAAGAAGAAAAATTCATTATAATACTGGACATTGATAGGATTTTCTCTACAGAAGAACTGGTAATGCTGCAGGGAAATGATTTATAGAAGTAACCTGTAAAAAAATAAAAATTATTAACAGGGAGGTTTTTTTATGTTAAGTGTAACGTCAAGAATTAATCTGACCAGTAAAATAATAAATAAAGTGTCTAAAAATCTGGTCAGAATAAAAATAGATTAAGAATAAACCATACTAAAAAAGGACATTTTTTAAATAAAAAACTGACCAGATTATAAAAAATCCGCCAGTTAAAATTTATGAATTAAAAATAAAAAAGGGCGATTGCTCGCCCTGTGAAGAAAAAATTAACTCACAATTCAGTTGAAACGGAAAAAATGTGTTCTTCCGTTATCGTATCTGCTTTTTTAGAAGTTCCCAGTATCAGTGCTTTAGTAGCAATATTATTAATAACCCTGATAATACCGTTAGAGATATTAAAAATAGCATCAATAGCATTTTCATTAAAAATCATGTTAGAAGCTCCAGCCATATTGAGTTGGTGCTGAATATAAGAAGAAGTTTCCTGTCTATTAAGAGGAAGGAACTCATATTTAAGCCTGAACCTTTGATTGATGGAATTAAGTGAAGGCCTTATAACTCTTTCTCTCATGAGAGAATGTCCTGCAAGAATAACAATAGCCGGGTCAAGAGAATCGACATTGAAGTTAAGTAACATCTGCAATTCAAATAGGTTGTCATTTTTGAGGAAATGTACCTCGTCAAAGATGATAACAGGTATCTGTTTTCTGACAGTAGCATATTCTATGATAATTTTCTGTATAGATGAAAATAGTTCAGATTTGTTTCTCTTACTTTCTCCGCCGAGAGAGCTGTTAAGCTGATGATAAAAATCTGTGGTAGAAACAGTAGTAAGAGGAATATAAATGAATTTAAAATATTCCTGTTTTAAATCTTCCAGGAAAGCTCTGATAGCAGTAGTCTTTCCTACTCCTGCTTCTCCAGTAAGTAATAGGAGGCCTTTAAATTGTTTCAAATACTCCATTCTGGAGAAGAATTCTTTTAAAGAAGCGGAGAGAAACAAATTATCTTTTTTTATAGATTTTTCGAAAGGTATTGATTTGAGATTATAAAAATTAAAAAACAAATGTATCACTCCCTAAAAAAGATTAGAATATGAAAAACTTACAAAAGGTTGATTTGCATTCTGTTGCAGGTTAAGCGGTTTAAGTTTATATACCGGTTTATCCTGTTCAAAAATATAAATTTCCTGTGGTGAAGAAGAAGGATAGCGTAATTCAACCTGAAGACCAATGTATTTATGTGGAGCTTCATAGAGTTTGCCATTAATAGAAACAGTACAATCAAGTTTTACAGTTCTCTTAATAGTCCTATAAAAAATTAAGTCCAGTGTTTCTTCAGGAATTCTTTCAATCTTAACAGAGTCGAATTCCCTTAACAGTCTGTCCATGGGAGGCTCTCCGAGCCCCTGATGTATATTTCTATGGTATTGTGTTCTTATCCATTCCTGAAAAGAGGAATTAAGCTCTGTAATAGAGAAATTACGTTCCTTAACAGTGGGAATAAAAGCTGATTGAACGGTACGAAAAAAGCGTTCTATTTTCCCACGACCACAGGGAACATAAGGCTTAGAATGGATAAGTGCAATGCCCAGTTTAGCACAAGGAAGATGTATTGCTTCAGATGTAAAAACCTTTGCATTGTCGCAGTAAAATTTCTGTGGTTTGCCATATGAAAGAATTGCTTCTTTAAATGTCTTTTCCAGTACAATAAGGTTTTCTTCAAAACTCCAGTTACTTCCTGTGATAACCCTTGTATGATCATCTATGATGGCACAGAGATAAGTAAATTTTTTCTTTTTTCCATCCCATAGTTTTATACTGTGCATGAAATCACATATCCAGAGTTTATTTATCTCTTCTGTTTCGAATTTTTTCCTGGGAACAACTTCTCTCTGACAGAGAGATATATTATTGTCTTTCAGGAATTTGATTAACGTCTGAAGAGTAAAATCACCGGGTCTTATATACCCTTTCTCTATAAGCTGCCTGTAAAGGAGAGTATAGGTTGTTATAGGGATTTCCTGCAATAATTTGTTTATTATTTCAGTAAAATCGCCGTCAATTTTTCTTGATGAACCTTTGTCCACCCTTATTCTTGGTTTTATTCCATTGTAGCCTCCTTCTCTGTAGGCAGCGAGCCAGGACTTAAATGTTGATACGGAAAATTTTTTCGGCCCAACTCCCTGGATGAAATGTTCTTTTTCTGCCATTTTTTTCAGGATCTGGTTCTGGCTTTCTTCTCCTTCATGCATTACAAGGGAGATTATTCCATGTCTGAATAATGCTATGTTCTGGGCTTTTTCTTTTTCTTTAATATTTGAGTATTCACTCATATGTTCACCTCCAATAATGTTAAAATAAATTATAAAATTTTCAGAGAAAATCTTATATATAGCCTGGTGTGAAGGTGCACAAAATTATAAAATTTTTATTTCTTCAGTCAAAAAATTAATAAATTTTTATATCAAGAAGTATTTTTAACACGGGAAAAGAAGAAATAATAATAAATTAATACTGTTCAGATGCGAAAATCACCGGAGAGTTATAGCTTTCTGTAAAAAGAAAAAAGAGCCCGCCTATAGAGGATATTCTTCAGCTGAATTATTTCCTGAATTGTGAAGGAGTTCCAAAGAGAAATGGACTATTGGTTTTATAAAAACCATGAGCTTTATAAAAATCATAACCATAATCACTGGGAGCACGTACAGGATGTATCTCATACAGATATAATACAAAGAGCTTTACTCTATCAGGGGAATTCATAAGATATTTTATCTCGTCGTAAAATCCTGATATATTAAGTTTATCTATGCTGTTCAGAATCAGGCTTTTAAAATTGTATACTGATACTGGACCTATACTTAATACTTCTTCATTACATAACTGGCTTATTATATCCAGAGCGGATTTCTCTGACAGGTCATTAACATAAATATCAAATAAAATTTTAAAGATAAATTCTACAGAATATTTTACATAAGGAATTAATTCATGAGGTAATAGAGAGAAGGTAACATGCTTTAGTCCCTTATTGCCATTATTTCTGCACTTATACCGCATTATTGGAAAATCTTTATAGTACATCCCCTCCTTCGTTACTACCGGTCTATAGTAGTATCCATGAAACCTTGCGCAATTCGAACTGCTGCATATTGGGCAATAATCACTGAAGTCGGGAATTTCATATTCTCTTCTCTTGACTTTTATATAATACTTTGTTAAGCTGATTGAGAATTTATGTATTATTTGTATAATTGGCATGTTATATTATTTAATATAATTTGCCAATATCTTTTTATTACTCAGAATAATCTTCTAAATTTTATCTACTTTTATTTTGACTGATTTTTACATGACAGTCAGATTATTTATATTATAAAACGGTAGGTTGGGGTATAATAATTCTTGACGTTACAGTTAAGTAATATTAAAATAGGCACAAAAATACTGTCAGGCTTTGTAATACTTGCTTTTATAGCATCTCTTATAGGAATAACGGGTATAGTATATATAAAAGCAATCGATAGTGCAGATACCTATCTTTACAAGAATATTACAATGGGATTAAAAGATGTAATGGGAATAGCTACTTCTTTCCATAGAATTCGTGTAAACCTGAGGGATATGATCAGGACTAACGATCAGGAAGGCATTAAGCATAACGAAGATAGAATAAAAGAATTATCAGGTATTATACATAAAAATCTATCCGAGATGGAAGGAAAAAAATTATCGGAAAATTTAAAAAAGGAAGTAAATTTATTAAAAGACTTAATAAAATCCTATGAAGACGATATGGAACAAATGATTGAACTTGCAAAAGCAAATAAAGATACAGAAACTACAGCAATACTTGACGGGAAAGGTGCGAAAAGTGCAAATGCTGTACGAGATTGTATTGATAAAATCATTGTTTTGATAGAAGAAGATGCCCAAAAAACATCTGACAATAATACCAGTAATGCTAATATGGCTGTATTAATAATGATTATTGCCATAATAGCAGGTTTAGTTATTGCTATCGGAGCAGGAGCATATGTTTCCTCGAACATTTCAGGTATAATAACTACTCTTATGGGAGAGACAAAACGCCTCATAGATGGGGCACTGGCAGGGAAACTGGATACAAGAGGAGATCCGGAAAGAATTAATTTTGAATTCAGATCTATTATTATCGGGATCAATGAAACCCTGGATGCAGTCATAGGGCCTCTAAACGTGGCTGCAGAATATATAGACAGAATCTCTAAAGGAGATACACCGCCCAAAATTACAGATAAATATAACGGTGATTTTAACGAAATTAAAAATAATATAAATAGCTGTATTGATGCCATAAGCAACCTGGTAGAAGAGACAGGCATAATTATAACGGCAGGTAAAGAAGGAAAACTGGATGTAAGGGCAAATGCCGGGAAACTGCAGGGAGCATACTCTAAACTGCTGAAAGGCTTCAATGAAACACTTGATAGCGTTATAGGCCCTCTCAATGTAGCCGCAGAATATGTTGACAGAATCTCTAAAGGCGATCTTCCTCCTAAAATTACGGATAAGTATAACGGTGACTTCAATGAGATTAAAAACAATCTGAATACCTGTATTGATGCCATAAATGCCCTTGTCGGAGATGCGAATATACTTGTAAAGGCTGCAGTAGAAGGAAGGCTGGATACAAGAGCCGATGCTTCAAAACACGGAGGAGATTATAGAAAGATTGTAGAAGGCGTAAATGAAACCCTTGATGCAGTCATAGGCCCTCTCAATGTAGCTGCAGAATATGTAGACAGAATCTCTAAAGGCAATATTCCACCCAGGATTACAGATAAGTATAACGGTGATTTCAACGAAATTAAAAACAATCTGAATACCTGCATTGATGCAATAAATGCCCTTGTTACAGATACCAATATACTATCCCAGGCCGCTGTGGAAGGAAAACTGGACACAAGAGCTGACATATCAAAACATGGCGGAGATTTCAGGAAGATTGTTGAAGGAGTCAATAATACCCTTGATGCAGTCATAGGCCCTCTCAATGTAGCCGCAGAATATGTAGACAGAATCTCTAAAGGCGATATTCCTCCCAGGATTACAGATAAGTATAACGGTGATTTCAATGAAATAAAGAATAATTTAAATACATGTATTGATGCTCTTAACGGCCTTATTGCAGAAATGAATAACATGTCCTCTCAGCATGACGCAGGAGACATAGATGTAAAAATCCAGGTAGAAAAATTTCATGGAGCGTACAGGCTTATGGGAGAAGGGGTCAATAATATGGTCTTCGGACATATTGATGTAAAAAAGAAGTCTATGGCCTGTGTGAAAGCCTTCGGAGAAGGCAATTTCGAAGCACCTCTTGAGAAATTCCCGGGCAAAAAGGCTTTCATCAATGATACTATTGAACAGGTTCGCCATAATCTGAAAGCTCTTATTGCAGATACAAATATGCTTGTTCTGGCTGCCATAGAAGGTAAACTGGACATAAGAGCAGATGTGGCAAAACACAGTGGAGATTTCAGAAAGATTGTAGAAGGTGTTAATAAAACACTTGATGCAGTCATAGGGCCTCTCAATGTATCTGCAGAATATGTTGATCGTATCAGTAAAGGAGACATGCCTCCCATTATTACTGCAGAATATAAAGGTGATTTCAACGAGATTAAAAACAATCTGAATGTCCTTATAGGAGCACTGAATAATATTACTATTATGGCAGAAGAGATTGCAACAGGTAATCTTATTGTAAACACAAGAGAACGTTCATCACAGGATAAACTCATGCAGGCATTAAAACAAATGGTAATGAAACTTCAGGAAGTAGTGATAAATGTAAAAACTGCTGCAGACAATGTAGCAACAGGAAGTGTACAGATGAGTGCCAGTGCCGAGAACATTTCAGACGGTGCAAGTAAACAGGCAGCTTCTGCAGAGGAAGCTTCGTCTTCAATGGAACAAATGGCTTCAAATATAAAACAAAATGCAGATAATGCAACACAGACAGAAAAGATTGCAATTAAATCTGCAGAAGACGCAAAAGAAGGCGGTAAAGCTGTTTCGGAAACAGTGGATGCCATGAAAGAAATTGCAGGTAAGATATCAATTATTGAAGAAATTGCCCGGCAGACAAATATGCTTGCTCTGAATGCAGCAATTGAAGCTGCAAGAGCAGGTGAACATGGTAAAGGTTTTGCAGTTGTTGCCGCAGAAGTGCGTAAACTTGCCGAACGAAGTCAGCAGGCGGCAAAAGAAATAAGCCACCTTGCTTCTACAAGTGTGGAAGTGGCTGTACAGGCAGGACAGATGCTCGGAAGAATTGTTCCTGACATACAGAAAACAGCAGAACTGGTTCAGGAAATAAGTGCTGCCAGTACAGAACAGAATACAGGAGCGGAACAAATAAATAAAGCTATACAGCAGTTAGATCAGATAATACAGCAGAATGCTTCTATGGCAGAAGAAATGGCTTCCACTACAGAGGAACTTTCTTCACAGGCCCAGCAGCTTCAGAATATTATAGAATTTTTCAAAGTGGATAATACATCCCAGAAAATGCTTGGTACTTCAAAAGTAGCCAGAAAGGCTATTAAAGACAAAACAATGAAAGGAATAGAGGGAGGAGGAACTCAGGGATTTGAACTTAAACTTGCAGGTTCTGATAGTGAAGATGAAGATTATGTGAAATTTTAAGAGCAGGTGCGAAACGGTTATTGGTGCCATGGGTAAATATGGCACCAGTTAAATCTCTGTGTGATGCTCTTACGCAAAAAAAATATCGTCAATGAAATATTATAAAAGAAAAGTTTTT
>JBEHWP010000217.1:0-8946 GCA_040217665.1 Vulcanimicrobiota bacterium | reverse complement strand
TATAGCGGTTTTTTTCTATAAGAGGTTTCTCACAGAGATCTGTAAGCATTTCATCTGCGTCTTTTGCAGGTATTTCATATTCATATTCCGCCCTTACAGCTCCCACATTTACGCCTTTTATAGTTAAAAAACCTCTGTCATCTATTGTGCGGACCCTTACTGTTCTTTCTTTTACCGTAGACAAATAGCCCTGGCGGTATTTTGTGCCTTTAGCTCCTTCGCGCCACCCGTCATTTTTAATAAGGAATTTTTTTTCAATTTCTTTACCCAATTTTATCTACCTCTTTCTTCTGCCTGATATTCTGTCCTCCCGTCACGGGTCACTAACATACAAGACCTTCCATTCCTATTATTCTCTTTATTGCCAGAAGATAATTCACATTTTCATATTCTGTGAGACAGAGCATTTCTTTTGCTTTTAAAATTGCTTCTATATCGGTAGATTCTATGGCAACAGTCTTTATTGCCCCACCGTTTATCAGCAGTTCTGCCATCTCTGTAATACAACTGTTTACAGTAAAGGCAAATCTCCTTTTGAATACGTTCACTGCCACAAGGTCTTTATGTGGTCTTATGAGTTCATTTAAATATTCTTCCAGACTGTACTCATCTCTCTTGACTTCGGGCATACTTACCTGAAATGCAGGGAATACGTCATTTCTTATCATTTCTGCTTTCATTGGAAAAGATCCCTTCATTCTGGGATTCCACTGTTCCAGACCTTCCTGTTTCTTCACAAAAACCTTGATGTCCATGAGTTTATCCCTGATTTTAGTATTGTTTTCATTGTTTGTTCTTGAAACAATATAGATCTCGGAACTTTCCCTTATATTTTCACATTTAGAGAAATGCCTCATTTTTGTTTCTACAATACCGAAATTCTGTGCAAAGGTGCGAAATTCAAATCTTGCTTTTATATCAGCCATTATTTTTCTCCTTTTTTACCGTATATTAATTCAGTTTTTGTAATTCCGTCTGCTATGGAAGATGAAAGTTCTCTCTGTATGGCTTTTACAAAATTATTTATTTTATCCTTATTTTCACTGTCATTTATGTCATAATTGAAAGAAAATTCACCTATGACAGGGTTCTTATCTTTACCCTGATTGTACCATACTGATAGAGATGCTTTCCCCGTTACTCCTCCGAAATCTATCTCGCCGAGTTCCGCTTTATATTCTTCAATTTTCTTATTGTTAACCTTTCCCAGTTGACTTTCAGAAGAAATACCTGTTTCTTTAAGGCCGGGAAAAATGTCTATGTAATCTTCGAGACTGTTCCCTGTTTCTTCTTTTAATTCTACCGTTCCGCTTTTAGAATAAACATTTTTTATTGTACTGCCGCCTGCAACTATATCATCTTCAAATTTCACAGACCCTTCAAAAGATTCTGCCGGGTTTACGTCTTTGCCTGAGGAAATATTAACATCGCTGTTTCTGTATTTCAGTGTGAGTTCATATTTTTTACCTCTGTCTTCACCGGCTTTAAATTCATGTTTCTGTCTTCTTCTGAGAGTATAGCCGAGTTTATTCAGAGCAAAATCAGGTGTGTCCAGATATGTAACGAAACGGGGATCTCCTGCTTCGTCAGAATATGTACTGTCAACATCAAATCCCTCTTCTTTTGCCAGTTTTTTTACAGTTTTCCAGAATTTACTGATACCTTTTTCCATATCTTCGAAGTTTTCAGGCTTCAGAAGAATTTTATATTCCCGTGAAGAGAGTTCCATGTCCTGTGAAGTTCTATCTTTTACACAATTAACGGCAAACAGTTCCAGAGGATTCATATTTGAAGTCTCTCTATCGCCGGAAATAGTCACTCTGTCTCCCGGAAGTATGTCAGATGGCATCTCTCTTTTATTCTGTTTCACTACTGTGGTAGATAATGGTACAGATGAATTTATAATCATAATAATGACTTCCTCTCAGAATTTTATAATACTTCACTGTTACTGACCTGAACATAAACATGTAATAAATGTTTTACTCCCGTCACGCGTTACGCATTACGGGAGCATTTATGTGTTATTTATGCTCACCACAGTAAATAATACTCTATATATACAATACATGTCCAGATATTTATGTTAAAAAATTGTAAATTTATCTATATTACCGACCATGGGCGTGTAATAAATTGTTTCCCTCCCGTCACGCGTTACGCGTGACGCGTCACGATGTATTATGTATGCTCACCTCTGAATTGCTTCAATGGCATCTGCCAGAGCCTTTGCTTCTTTCAGACCACGCCCTGTTATCTCCCGTATAATTTTTATTGCCATAATCTTATTTCCCTGTCTTATTAAATCTTCTATTTCAATTCTACGTTCATAGGAACAGGCTTTTTGCTCCTGTGGTGTAAGATTTAACCATACTGTATTAACATCTCCTGTTTCATTTGCTTCTATTACCAGATTTTGCTCTATGTCCAGCTTCTCTGTAATATTATTGAATTTAAGTAAAGCAGCTTCCCATGACATTTCTCCCAGATAATCTACAAAATCTTTTGCCTCTTTCAGGCCCACACCTGTCAATTCTCTCACTCTTTTTATGGCCATTATTTTCTGTCCATTTTTCAGTAAATTTTCTATTTCTTCTTCGCTATGTGTTTTTTCATAAGGAAATATGTCTCGTCCTTCATAAGTGCTCCTGTCTGGCACTTCTGTTAATTTGCAGGCTATATCACCGTATGCTTCTTTAACAGCATCCCATGAACAGCCTGTAATCTGATAATGTTCTACGAAATCTTTTGCCTCTTTCAGGCCTGTTTCGCTGAAGAGCCTTACCATCTTTATAGCTTCTATTTTGTTGTCTTCTTCCACCAGTTGCCTGAAGCTATCCAGAGAAAATTTTTCTTCTTTTTTTGAAATATCTTCTTTTTTTCCGAAAAATATATCGAATATACCCATGTAAAATAGCTCCTTTGTTATAATGAAAATATAAAAGCAGGAAAATATAAAATATAGTTGAATGAAATTTCCATACGTTATTTTATTAGTTACCTGTCACATACAATATTAACACAGGAGAGGATTACAATCAATAAAAGCTATAAAATCCTTGAAGGTTATCTTGTAGCTGCCATGAGTGTGATTCTTGCCACAGGCGGTCTGTGGCTCCTCAAACATATTCTGGAAAAAGCCCATATGGGGATTGTTTATCTTCTGGTAGTAGCTACTGTGGCAGGCTTTGCAGGAACAAGACCTGCTATTTTCTCTGCTGTTTTATCCTTTCTTACATGGAATTTTTTCTTCCTCTATCCTACCTTTACCTTTATTATACATGACCAGAGAGACTGGCTTTTGCTCTGTGTGTTTCTTATAATAGGCATTATGACAGGCCATATGACAGGCCGTATGAGAGTAAGAGAGGCGGAAGCTATAGCAAGGGAACAGGATACGAATGCTCTTTACAGGGCAATAGTATCAATTAATGCCCAGATAAGGCCGGAGACAATTCTAAGAGAACTGGTAGAACAGGTAATTATAAATACCGGTGCGTTTGGGTGTGCCATATGTTCTGTTAAAGATAAAGATAATCTCAATATCCTTGCAGGTGTCGGAGAGCTTAAGGCACTTGAAGAAAAAGAAACAATAAAGATAGTCTGTCAGTCTATAGAACAGGGAAAAGCGGCAGGTATAACTTTTGTGCCGGATTTTTATTCTCCGGCACATATTCACTGGCCTGTTTCTGTAACTCACAGTTCTTTACTTTCAAAAAATGTTTCCCGTTCAGATGTATTTATTCCAATGTACGCAGGTGATAAGGCTCTTGGATTGATGTATGTTATACCTGTGGAAGACAGGGTTTTCAGTGTGTCAGATTTCAGATTGATCGTTGCATTTGCCGGTAATGCAGCCAATTTCCTTGAAAGGCAGAGGCTTATGGAAGAGACTGCCAGGGCCGAAACACTCAGGGAAACAGAAAGACTCAGATCTGTTCTGTTTTCTTCTATTTCTCATAATCTTAAAACACCTCTTGCATCTCTTAATGCCACTTTATCCAGTCTCAGACAGAAAGATGTGAAATGGGATGAAGACACTCTTCAGGAACAATTAAGTTTTATGGCTGAAGATCTGAAAAGAGTGACAGAAAATATAGAGAAACTCCTGGACCTTGCCAAACTTGAATCCGGAAGCTGGAAACCGGAGAGGGAATGGTTTGAACTCAGAGAAATTATAAGTACTGCTGTAAGACGTCTTCCTGAAAATCAATACAGACGCCTTAAGATTGATATACCTGATGAACTGCCCCTTTTATGGGTTGATACAGTACAGATTTCCCAGGTTGTCCGTCATCTTGTGGAAAATGCTCTCGATTATTCAGAAGCTTCATCACCTGTAATGATAGGGGCAGATTTTCAGGATAATAATATCAGATTTCGGGTCGAAGATACCGGCCCCGGTATTCTTATTAATGAAAGAGAATTAATTTTCCGTAAATTTTATCGCGGTCAGGTGGCAAGAGAAAAATCAGTAAGAGGGACAGGACTCGGCCTGTCCATATGTCTTGAAATTATTCAGGCTCACGGAGGACATATTTCCGTAGAGGATTCTTCTTACGGAGGAGCAAGATTTCTTGTGACTCTTCCTGTTAATGGTGAGTAGTGAGCAGTGAAGAATAATATATATTACGCATTATGCATTACGTATTACTCATCACGATTTAAAGAAAGGAATATAAAATGAGTGTAAATAAAGAAAAAATTCTTGTAGTAGATGATGATGTTCAGATAAGAAGAGCTTTGAAGAATGCTCTTTCTGCAAGAGGTTATGATGTGTTACTTGCTTCTAACGGCGACGAGGCTCTTGAAATTGCTTCCCTGGAAGTACCGTCTATGGTTATTCTTGATCTTTCTATGCCCGGAATGACAGGACTGGATGTATGTAAAGAGTTAAGAAGCTGGTCACATGTTCCCATACTTGTCCTTTCGGTTCATGATAAAGAAAAAGATAAGGTTTCTGCCCTGGATCTGGGAGCAGACGATTATCTGACAAAGCCTTTTAATACGGGTGAATTACTTGCAAGAATAAGGGCTCATATAAGGAGAGCCAGACAGATTCCTTCTTCCGTAACGGTTTTCGAGTCTCATGGATTGAAGGTTGATCTCTCAAAACATCAGGTTTTCAGGGAAGGTCATGAAGTGAAACTTACGAAAACAGAGTTTTCCCTTCTTCAATACCTTATAAAAAATTCAGGCAGAGTTGTAACATACACTATACTTCTTTCAGAGGTATGGGGGCCTGAATATGAAGGGGATACCCAGACCCTCAGGGTTCATATAGGAAATCTACGGAAAAAGATTGAAGAAGATCCTAACAGGCCGAATTTTATCCTTACAGAACCCGGAGTCGGTTACAGGTTTTATGCCAATAATGATTAAACAGGTCATTGCTAACGAAGCGAAACAATCCCACCTGCAGGCCGGACACGTTGGGATTGCTGTCGCTTCGCTCCTGGCAATGACTGGATAACTCCTGTTCTATTGATTTTGTCTCGGAATCGATTTACTCCATTTCTTTTCCCTGACAATCTCTTCGTTTTCAAACAATTGTCTTGTAACGGTAAGTTTAAATGTTTTCTCGTCAGATATGAAGTTAAATATGCTGGTCAGACGAATATTCCTGTCAGGCAGATAGATGTCATAATCAGTAACCGCCTTATAGGATGCATGAGCCGGATCTTTATCATTTACTTTCCATGTATTCAGCTCATTTCTGCAGTAATTTATATCCCCTATGTTCCACTCTTCATCTTCACCTGAGCCATATACAGATTCACCTGTATCAGGATTGTAATTTATGGGATATTCTTTGTTTTCTGCATTATTCTTATAAGTTGTTGTATCTTCCGGATATTCTTCTTCTTCCGGTTCGGGAAGATCACATACACCGGTCAGTGTATTCTTTGTAACTACAGGCAGTTCAATCCATGTACCGGCTCCGGTAAAGAGACTTGTTTTTCCTTTATAAGGCGTGGGCCATCCCATAGGGAACTGGGCATTGCTTACTGCCAGGCGGATTCTATGACCTGCCTTGAACCGCCATGTACTGTAATGAATCTCACCTGATAACTCCGCTGGTTCGCCCGGCACCAGCGGTTTTTGCTCCATCCGTGATATCCTGTCTGCCGGATTAATAAGAACACCGCTTACCAGTGATACCTGCCCGTCAGGCCAGACATCTTCAAGACGTACTGTCCACTGATAGAGAGGAGCATCAGCAGCGATCTTCAGGTGTACCTGCGGGAAACCTATTATCTCCACCGGCTTAGTAAGAGGTTCCGAATCATAGACCACGCTATTTTTATCATCACCTGCCATGTCTCCGCTCAATTCTCCCCACCATGTGTGAATTTCCGTTCCTGCTCCTGCTTTATATGCCAGTGTGTGCTTCGCCGGTTTATCCGGAGCAGAACCTGACAGATTATGCGCTTCTCCCGGGTAAAAACGTTGCATCTCTATTCCGCCGACCGGCCAGTCTCCGCAGCGCCACTCTCCGGGAAGTTTTTGAATATCACAGGACGGAGGACAGCCATCGCGGACAAAGACCATAAAACGGGGTTCATCCATAATACCATTGTCAGTTCCTTTTAACCAGTAGTCCCACCATCTGACTGCTTTCTGTCTCCACTCGTAATTTGGCCCGGGAGTCCCCGTGTCAGGCCATTCATGTTTCCAGGGGCCGATATCGCCCTTTACATTTTTATTGGATGAGTCCAGAAGTCTTGCAACTGTATCACGGTATCCGTCAAGAAGTCCTCCTATGATATATACCGGGATTTCAACATCAGGTCTGAACCTGAGGGATTCTTTACGCCAGAAAGGGCCGTCACACTGATTTTCTTTCCATATGAAATGCCATGGCTCCCTGTCAAAACGTTCTTTGAAATATTCGGGAGTAAAAGTATAGTCTCCCGGAACAGGAAGGGCATTGTAGGAGTCTATCATGGATTCCCATACATCCATATGTAAAACACCGTCTATATAATGGATATCCTGATAATAGAGATCATCCGATGCATGTGCTATCAGTATGGCTTTTAGCGCAGGAGGTTTTCTTGCTGCAATCATGAGTGCATTAAAGCCGCTCCATGAAATTCCGTACATTCCTACGTTACCGTTTGACCAGGTTTTTTTTGACAGAAGGTCTATTATCTCCACACCATCAGAGAGTTCCTGTTCCGTATATTCGGCTTCCGGCAGAATCCCTTCGCTGCTTCCTGTACCACGGATATCCACTCTGGCCACCGCATATCCCCGTCTGGCAAAATATGCACCTATGGGATAGTCCCACATATAGGACATATCGTCTTTTCTATAAGGGTTCATTTCAAGAAGAACAGGAAATTTTTCGTCTTCCTCCTTTGCAACCGGCATAAAATACGTGACAGAGAGATTTACTCCGTCAGACATTTCCAGATAGTCTTTCTCTGTCTTAAAGTTATAGTCAGATGAAGATGGAGCTTCGGGGGCTGCAGATGTTGGTGTGATTTTTTCGAAACATCCCGTTATAATAAATATGCTTACCAGAATTACACATACAAGAGTTTTCATATTTTTACCACTCCCCGATTATCAGTATTATAAGTCCTATTATTATTTATTTCCGGCTGAGGTAATGAAAATCCTGCCATGATAAGGATATATTTAACAGTCCACAACTATAAGAATATTTATATTTTTTATAGAATTATTTGTTCTAATTTTTCCTTCCTTTTTTGCCAGTCCGGCATTACCCGGGATAAGAGTTTGAAGAATTTTTTGTTATGGTTGTAGTGTTTTAGGTGACACATTTCATGAGTAATCACATAGTCTATACAGTGAGATGGCACTTTGATGAGTTCTCTGTTCAGCAATATAGTGCCATTTTTACTGCAGCTGCCCCATCGTTTTTTCATCTGTTTTATTTTTATCCGGAGCGGAGTGTTTATGTCATATTTTTTTATTTTTTCATAGCAGAGGTTTACTCTTTGATTGAATTTTACTCTGGCATGGTCTAAATACCAATTTCCCAGAAGGGTCTTGATTCTTTCAGGATTGTTTTTTTCTTCGGTATTTATATAGATATATCCACCTTTTAGTTTTACGTTTTCTTCAGCAGATTCAATTATTTTAAGTCTGTACTGTTTGCCAAGATACATATGAGTTTCACCGCTAAGGTATTTTCTTTCCGGCACAGGCGGAGGGAGGGAATTAAAGAAATTCTGCTGTTTTATTATCCAGTGAGCCTTTTTCTTTACCTTTTCAAGTATAAAATCAAGTGTTCTGTCAGATGGTGCTTTTACTGTTACATGCAGGTCAGGCGTAACTGTAATCCTCAGGCTCTTCCTCTGACTTAATTCAAGTTTAAATTTGATTTTCTGATTACCATATGTAATGGTATGATAATTTGTTTCTGTCATTATTGATACCTTACCCCGGCAATACTTATTGTCTGCTCCATTATTTTATCTATATCATCTATAGTCAGATTTATCTTATATGTGCTGTTAATCTCATATAAAGAATCTTCTATTTCGTTGCGCATTTTATTCTGAGTATCAGTATTGTTTACCCAGTCAACTATTTTATTCTGCTGAATTATGTCGTCTATTGCTATAGCCGTATCTGCCGATATATCTTTTATATCAGGGATATTATTAGTTTTATTGAGAGTTTCCAGGACAATTCCATAGAAGGCTTTAGCTATGACTCTGTGTTTTAATTTGTCCGGTATTTCGTCTCCTGTTCTATCTCTTACCGAGACCATTATGCCTTTGACTGTTTCAAGATATTCTTTTTCAGATATTCTCCTGTTTTTAAAATTTTCTATGGTGTCTTTTAATAATTTTGAAAATCTGGTATAAAATACAGGATCTTCTTCCAGTTTTTCTTCTATGGTCTTTTCTGTTCTGTATGCTATTGTGTCTGCCTGAGAAGCTATTGTTTTACATTCCTCTACCTGGG
>JBEHWP010000216.1:0-8954 GCA_040217665.1 Vulcanimicrobiota bacterium | reverse complement strand
TCTGTTACTGTAGATATATCGAGCCCCGGCACTTATACAGCCACAGTGGCGGATGTGCCGGTAGGTTTAAATGAGGCGACAATAGAAATACTGGATGTAAATGACATGCTTCTTGCCATGAGAAAACATGGGTTTCAGATGACTCCCGGCGGAGATGTAAATGCCGGTACAGTTATAATGGGAGTGAGCCTTGATCCTTCCGGCGGGCTTCACTGTGATCCGAATTATATAGAGATAAAGAAGGGTGAAATTCTTTATGTAGAGAATCAGGATACAGGAACGGAATATAGTGTGACAATAGGAAGTGAAACTCACAGTGTGTCTGCTGCAACAGCGAGTGTTCCTCCTGTAACTGCTGCCACCTTTCCTGCTGAGGCTTTCAGTACTTTCAGCGGTACAGTCGGAACATATTCTATTACTGCAGGAGGGACTACTGTGGGGAATGTACTGGTTTATGATGTTCTTTCTATATCGGGTTTTACCCCCGGCAGTGGAGATGAGGGAGAAACAGTGACGATAAATGGAAGTAATTTTAATACAAATGCTTCCAGCAATACAGTAAGTTTTAACGGTGTTAATGCAGAGGTTACCAGTGCCAGTACTACTACTCTGACAGTGAAAGTGCCTGCCGGGGCTACTACTGGAAAGATAAGTGTGACGACGCCAGATGGGACTGTGACATCTGAGAAATATTTTTATCCTATGGAATTACGTACTGATGATACCTGTAACCTGTCTCAGTTCGTTCCTCCGACTATAACCTTCACTCATGATTTTTATGTGGGAAGATATGAGATAACAAATGCTCAATATAGGCTATGGCCTGATGCGGTAAGTCATCATGGTTATGTGACAGAATTAAATAACATTACCTATGATAATTATCCTGTCCGTTCTGTAAACTGGATGGATGTGTGTCAGTACTGTAACTGGCTGAGCAGTGAGGAGGGCTTGGATTCCTGTTATACTATTGGAAATGTAAGTGATCCTAATACCTATACAATTAATCTTTCGGCAAACGGTTATAGATTGCCGACAGAGGCAGAGTGGGAATATGCGTGCCGTGGAGGTAAGGCGACCAATTATTACTGGGGAGATGCACTTACTGCGGCTATAGGGTTAAATCAGTGCTGGTATGGGTATGATTCAGGAGGAACCTGTACAATAAGACGTCCTAAACCTGTGGGTTATGGAGGTAACCATCCCTGGGGATTATATGATATGAGCGGAAATGTACGGGAATGGTGTCATAATGTATGGGAGAATTCACCTGCCGGTGGTATTGATCCTGTTGGACCTGGTGCAGGCTCTTCCCGTGTCTTTCGCGGCGGCAGCTGGAGCGATTATGCCTCTTTCTGCCGGTCTGATGTCCGTTACAGCCTCTACCCGTCCTACCGCCGTGACCATATGGGTTTTCGTCCTGTTCGGAGTGTGCCTTGATTACACTTTTGTCTGAATCACGGATTAAACGGATTAAAGGATTACACAGATTTTTTTGGAAAATTTGTGTAATCTTTTTAATTTTATAAACAGGGAGGTTGATAGGTAATGACTGATTTGAAATACAAAGATATTACTGAAAAGATTATCGGGGCATCTTTTGAGGTTCATAAATTTTCGGGTAATGGATTTCAGGAAGTTATTTATCAGAGAGCTCTGGCTTATGAAATGCATAAAGCAGGACTTGCTTTTGCCAGGGAAATAGAACAGAATATTTTTTATAAAGATTTGCCTGAACCTGTTGGAACAAGACGGGCAGATTTTATAGTGGAAGGTAAAATTTTAGTGGAACTGAAAGCTATTATTGCGTTAGAAGATGTTTATGTTGCACAGGCATTAAATTATTTGAAAGCCTACAGGCTTGAAGTGGGTTTACTTATTAATTTCGGCAGTAAGAGCTTAACCTTTTTCCATGCCTTCTTTAAATCGTTCATCCCATGTTTTCCCGGCTGCTATTTTTTCAAAATTAGTTATAATCATATTATTTGCCACCTTCAGCTATTGTAAAAAAGTTAATAAAGTAATAGGATATCCTATCAGAAAGTAGAAAAGATAAATATAGCAGATAAATCTGGAAGAAGAATATCCTGAATTGATAGAGTCCGTGTGTTATATTACATAGACAGAAAGGAATATTATGAATAAAGACGATATGATAAAACTATTTGAATCTGTCAAGAACAGTGAAATTGAAATAGAAGAAGCCATGAAAAAAATAGAGGATTTACCTTTCAGCGATCTTGGCTTTGCCAGTATTGACAGCCATAGAGAGATAAGGGTCGGATACCCGGAAGTGATTTATTGTGCCGGGAAAACAGTGGAACAGGTAAAGAGTATTGTTCAGTTCATGATGACGAAAGATAGTAATATAGTGGCTACCAGAGCCAGTGAGGAGATGTATCGCGCTGTAAAAGAGATATGCAGAGAAGCCTCATACAATCTCCCGGGCAGAATTATTACTGTCAGAAAAAGAGAAGAGAAATTAACGGAAAGTTATATTGCCATTATTTCAGCAGGAACTTCTGACCTGCCCGTAGTGGAAGAAGCGGCGGAAACTGCACTTATCCTCGGCAATAGAGTAGAGAAGATTGTTGATGTAGGAGTTGCCGGAATTCACAGGCTTTTTTCAAAACTGGATATTATCAGAGGTGCAAAGGTTATCATCGTTGTTGCCGGCATGGAAGGAGCTCTTGCAAGTGTCGTAGGAGGGCTGGTAAATAAACCGATTATAGCCGTTCCTACAAGTGTCGGTTACGGAGCGAATTTCGGAGGACTTTCTGCTCTTCTGTCTATGCTTAACAGCTGTGCGAGCGGAGTCAGTGTGGTGAATATAGATAACGGCTTCGGCGCCGCATATAACGCTTCTATTATTAATAAATTATAAAAAAATAAAAAAAATACGGAATAAATATTTTATATTTGCGTCTATGAGAGAAAGAAATTAAGAGGAGGTCATTAACATGCAGGAAAAGAAATGCCCAAACTGCGGAGACAGTGATAAAATAGACAGGAATTTACTCTGCCATGCCTGTGGCAGTCAGCTTCAGTTAGATGAAACAACCGGTACCTATATACTCAAACTTGTCGATTGTCCTGATTGCGGTCACCCTAATTCCTCTGCTGCCAACTTCTGTGCTAAATGCCGTAAACAGCTTATACCAGAAAGACCGGTTGAAACAGAAGATAAAAAAGGAAAAAATAAATTACCTGCTATTTTCGCTGTTATAATGGTAATGATTATTGCTTTCATTGTCTATAATGCCGCAGGAAAAAGAGAAAAGCCCCATGTTTCTCCTGTGAGCTTTAATCCTGTTCACATAGTAGACCCTCCGGCACAGCACCATATAAATCCCCCTGTTATTGTAGTAAAACCGACTCCTGCCCCTGTAAAAGGCAACGGCCCCAGAATGGACGTGGTATTCTGTGTTGATACTACTGGAAGCATGGGAGACGAAATTGAAGTCATCAGAGAACAACTGCTGAAAATGGTTGATGAGATTAAAAAGGGAAATCCTGCTCCCAGAGTTCGTTTCGGAGTTGTGGCTTATAAAGACAGGGGAGACGAATATGTAACAAAAAAATATGATTTTTCCGATAATATACAGGATACTCAGGAAGTAATTAATTCCCTCAAAGCATCAGGCGGAGGAGACTATGAAGAAAATATTTATGAAGCGCTCAAAGTGTCAGTGGAAGGAATGAAATGGGATACTTCAAAAAAAGTGAGAAAAATAATATTTATCATAGGAGATGCAAGCCCTCACAGAGATTATGGAAATGATTATGATTACAAGAAAGAACTGGCTCTCGCTTCTGAGAAAGGTATAATGATAAATACTGTAAGCTGCAGCGGCATGCAGGAAGACGGAAATCAGTTCTTCCAGGAAGTGTCTTCTGCTACAAACGGCACATTCGAATATCTCACTTATAAATATGTTTATGAAGATGTAACAGGAAAGAAACAGGTAAGACTGACTCAGGGAAGCAAAAATTATGTGGTTGATGAAAGATATAAAGACAGTGATGACTGGAGAAAAGGAGGACGTGATATGGCAGGAGAAGGAAAGGCAAAAGAATATGAGTCTTCATCTGACTACGGCAGTTCATCACCCTTCTCGTCTTCCGTAACAGGTTCCGCTCCTCCTGCACCGGGAGAAGCACCGTCAAAACAGGTAGAACAGGTCAATAATCTTGACTCTATAATGACAGACACATTGAAGAAAGAAGCTCAGAAAGAAGGAGTCAGTTATTAAGGAACTGGTAGGAAATAAATACATCATAAGTTATAGTTTATATCGTGACGCGTTACGCGTAAAGCGTCACGGGAGGATACTAATTGTTCTAACAATTTGCCGGAGTTGTTTTTCTTGCAGTCCTGAGAGACTGTAAAGAAATAACCTCTTTTATAAGCAGTCAATAGTGAGTGGTGGATAGAATGAAACACCACTCACTATTCACTATTCACTTTTCATTATATAAAAAACATAACTGTAAAACGCCGAATAGGTTTCATAAAGCCTTATTTCTTCTTCTTCTATGTCCAGATATTTCATAAACTCTGCATTGCCGGCATGTATTTCTCTTAAAGCAGAGATTCTTTTTTTTATAGGATTATAATAATTATCCATCCACGCTTTTTCCGGCAGTGTAAAATTATTTATATGACTGTAACCTGCATTTTTTATAATCCTGATATTTTCTTCTATATTATTCATTCCGGGATAATTTTCATTCCAGAATTTTTTTATTTCTTCAGGCGGATTTTTCTTTATCCAGGAACATTCCGTTACTGCAATATAACCGCCTTTTTTTAATACATGACGCCATTCTTTCAGTCCTTTTTCGAAGCCCATTATATAAATAGCTCCTTCTGACCATATCAGATCAAAGGTACTCTCAGGGAAATCCAGAGAAAACATACTTCCATGAACGGTTTTTATCTTATCTGACAGACCCTCCTGTTCTATATTCCTGTTAAGCACTTCAAGAAATGGTTTGTGATTGTCCAGTGCCGTAATATGTCCATTACTTATTTTAGCAAGTTCTATTGTCTGCATACCGGGGCCGCAGCCAATATCCAGTATATAAGGTTCAGAAGGTAAATCACCCACCATTGAAAAAGCTTTTCTCGTGTATTCATTGCCGCCGGGACCTTCTCTCGGCAGATCTTTATGTACTTCAAAGAAAATATTCAATTATTTATTCTCACTTTCATTTATGATTATATTAATTTCTTCTTCGGAAAAATTTAATGTTTTTAAAAAATCAGGAAGCCCTTCTTTTGATAATTTACTTTTTTTTAAAGATATTATAATTTCCATTTTTCTTTCATCATTGATTTTATCTTTTAATTTTTCAATCAATTCGTCATTTATTTCAAATTCCTGAATATAAGGATCTTCTCCTTTCTCTATATAAGGACTTTTTTCTTCTATAGCAGCGTTTATTTGTTCCGACCACCCGCGGGAAGCTCTTTTGAATTCTCTTATAGCTCTGCCGAATCCTCTTCCGACTTCAGGAAGTTTTCCCGGGCCGAAGATTATAAGTGCTACAATAAGAATTAAAAGCCATTCTCCCGTTCCCGGCATGTCTATCAGTGATAAGATATTGAACATTTGCTGGCCCCCTCTATTTAATTTTAGAATTACAAGAAAAATAACTCCGGCAAATTGTTAGAAAAATCAGTATCCTCGCGTCACGCGTTACGCGTCACCCGTCACGATTGATTATTATATCAAAAAAATACTGCATTGTTAATATTTTTCTGTCGATTCCTGAAGGTTATTATCAGGTTCTCGCGTAATTATATCATTTATTTTTTCTGAGAAATCTGACATGTGACATTATAATATTATGTCTATTAATGAGTAATTTGGTTTTACTTTTTGTATGTAAAATATACAAATGTATTGACAATATAGTAAATATATTTTATTATACATTTGTATAAATTGTTTGAAATAATAGAGGGAACCTGTTATATGAATAATAAAACAAATAAGGAATTGAATTTAATTAATAGACTTTTGCCATGTTATTACTGCTTACCCCCTGTTATTACAGATTATTCGATTAATGTATTTAACTTTATAATATTAATTTTATTGTTATTGATTTCATGCTCTCCCTTATGTTATTCTCAGGAAAATCAGGTTCTGAAAATGTCAATTATAGACTGTATAAAAACAGCTCTTGATAATAACTACAGCCTTGTGCAGGAGAGAACTTATCTGGATGTTAAGCTGAGGGATATGGAGGAAAAAGACAGAGCCAGAATACCTTCTCTGTCTCTGACTTCTACTTACGGATATACGAGTAAAGACAGGCCCGGTCTTGCTACATCCGACTTCGGATTGAAATTGACCCAGCCTGTTTATGATAAAGGAAAAATTGGCTATGAACAGGAAAAGTCTTTCATTAACTATGAAAAACAGAGATGTAAATATATATTAAAGCAGAATACTGTTATATACAATGCAAATTATTATTATTTTAACATGATAAGAGAGGAGAAAATGCTTGAAATCAGTAAATCGGCCCTGGAAGACTCGAGAAAATTATATGATATTGCCCGGGCAAGGTTCAGGGCAGGAGATATTGCTGAAATTGAAGTCCTGAAAGCAGAGGTAGAAGTAGCCAAGACTCAGGATGATATCATATACAGGCAGAACATTAGAGATAAAAGCAGAGA
Organism: Vulcanimicrobiota bacterium; assembly: GCA_040217665.1. Taxonomy (GTDB): domain Bacteria; phylum Vulcanimicrobiota; class SpSt-956; order SpSt-956; family JAKJGF01; genus CALARM01. Next base: position 2,263 of record JBEHWP010000216.1, on the reverse strand, counting down.
TAATCTCATTCGTTTTCTGGATATGGAGTTCGGTATAGACATATTACCTACAGAAGAGATTCAATACAGTCCTTTCAACCTTACTATGGAAGAATGTCTTCAAAACGCTTCCCGGAACAGGCCGGAACTTATAAGCTCTAAATATGATATAGAGCTTGCCCGGATTGATATAGAACAGGAAAAAAGAAATATCCTTCCTGATATTGCCCTGAGCGGTAATTTAAGATACAGTATGCAGAACGAGATTGTTCCTACTACAACCTATCAATTCCTTCTGAACGGTTCCTGGGATTTCCCTTTATATGACAGAGGGAAAAGAGATAATCTTCTAACGAATGATGAAAAATACCTGGAACTTGCAAATCTATCCTATGGGCAGCTTCAGAAAGATGTTATGCTGGAAGTAATTAATGCATACAGGGATCTTAAAGCCCTGGAAAACAGGATAGATCTGCGCCAGAAGATAGTTGCCCAGGCCCAGCAAAATCTTGATGCCACACAATTACAGTATAAAATGGGTCTTGCTACCATACTGGAAGTAACGACAACTACTCAGGCTCTTACCGCCGCCAGGATGAATGCTATTCAATCACTTATAGATTTTCAACTGGCAAAAGAAAAAATGGCTCTTATTACAGGTGTTATAGGAGAACCGTGGCATATAGAACCGGTTGATGAAGGAAAGTAATAGAATATGAAACAGATTTTTATCTTTATATTGTTAATTATACTGGCAGGGTGTCAGACGGAAAAGATTGCTGTAAATACAGTGTCTCCCGAAAGATTGAAACACTTTGATATATATTCGGCAGATTTGAAAGGTACTGTGGAGCTATCCGTTAAAAGAGATGTTTTTGCGGAAATCTCCGGATTTATAGAAGAAATTAAGGTTCATGAAGGAGATAGAGTAAAAAAAGGTCAGGAACTGATTATAATCAGCAATCCTGATATTGAGAACAAGTATAATGAGGCAGAAAGCAGGCTAAGAGAAGCAGAATTAAACCTTTCCAAAGTTCAGGACAGGTTTTCCATAGAAGAAGAAAAGAATGAACTTGAAAAGGTACAGCTTGAAATAGCACTGCAGGATGCGGAAAAACTTCTTACTCAGACTATATCTTATTGTCAGCAAAGGGAACTGAATGATGATGAAGATGTTTATTCAGCAGAGAGATCATTGAAAGAATCTGAAAATAATTATTTAAATCTGGAAAAAGATTCTTCCCAGGTATCTCAAAAAGAGGTAGATGTAAAAAAGAAAAAAATAGCAAAAGAAGAGGCAGAAGCAGAATTAAAACGCAGTAAAGAATTATTTGAAGGAAAAATAATATCTAAAAAACAATGGGAAGATTCTCAGAATAAATATAATAAAGCTTCCCTTGATTATGAACAGTCCCTTAAGGATCTGGACAGTGTAAGTTCGAAGAGAAGCAGAGATGAAGAGCTTGCGTCCTTGAGGCTTAAGGAATGGGTTTATAGATATGAAAGTGCAAAGAAGCAGGCCGAAATGAATAAAGCCCTGAACAAGAAAGATATAGCTGCAGCAATGGAGAAAGTGGAAAAGTGCAAAAGAAAACTTGCTATTTTCCCGAGAGCAAATAAATTGTCTCCTGAAGATGTGGAAATAGCCAGAGAAAAACTCAGGAGAGAAGAGGAAAATGTGAAATTCGCCAGAGAAAATTATCTGAAAACCAGAATAAAAAGTCCCGTAACAGGTGAAATTATTTTTATAGACAGATTGAGAACAGGCGGGGAAGTAGACTGCGGAACTCACTGTTTGGTTGTAGGTGAACAGGATAAATTATTTGTAAAGGCCCATGTGGCCGGGAAGGAGCTTTCATCCGTATCTAACGGTCAGAATGTAAAAATAAGTGCCGGTAAAGAAAATTTTGCAGGTTATGTTAAGGCGATAAAACCTTCTGCAAATGGTATGTATGAGATTTTAATTGATTTTGACACAGGAAAAAAGCAGATAAAACCTTATATGTATGTAGATGTGAAATTCATAAGTGCTTCCAGGGAAAAGGTTCTTGTAATTCCTCTTTCTTCTGTAATAAAAAAGAATAATATATCATTTGTTTTTCTTTATGATAACGGGAAAATAAAAGAAAAAGAAATTAAAACCGGCATTTTCAATAAAGATTATATTGAGATAATTTCAGGTCTTTCTGAAAAAGACATGGTTGTTCTGAAATGATTTTTTAAACCTGATAATTTTTATGAAAACCACCGGTCAGGCTTTATTGTACAAAATCTTACATCTACT
>JBEHWP010000215.1:0-8962 GCA_040217665.1 Vulcanimicrobiota bacterium | reverse complement strand
GTCTTGAAGATGTACTGGCACAGATCTCCCTTATTTCTTTATCTTCCTGGAAATACTCGCGAGACGATTTTTCCCTCTATAAACTGATGAAATCTTTATTATGCCTGGTGGAAGGTATCATTTATTTAAAGAAAAATGATGTATCGAAGGGACTGAAACATTTCAAGATTTCCCTGAAATGGAATAAAAATTCACCTGTTACTTTTTATTATCTTGCTATGACTGAAGGGCAGTTGAAAAATTTCCATAAAGCTGCTTATTATACAGAGAGAGGACTCAAAATTTCTCCCGGTTCATCTTATCTAACATCTCTCAAAACACTTATTTCCCGGTACAGAAAAGAAGAAGATAAAAAAAATCCATTCCTTTCCGTAAGTGACCCTGACCTTTTAACAATAAGGAACTTTTCCTGGATTCTTCTTACGGAAGGGTCACCGGGTATGGCTCTGACATATCTGGAGAAAGGTATTTCGCTGTGTAATGTCTCATCATCACTCTTTCTCTATAAAGGTCTTGCCCTGGAGTATGTCAATCAATTCGAAGAATCCCTCGCTGCCTATCAGAAAGCTTTTGAGTTTTCCGACAGGGATTTTTACGGAGATATGCTGATCGGCAGGGCTTTTTACAAACATTCTCTTTATACGAAGGCAAAAGAATTCTTTGAAAAAGCTCTGAAAAAAGAAGAAAATTCTGTATCAGTACTTCTATATCTTTCGGAAATTTCCGTAAAGGAAGGTAATTATTCGGAAGCCATAACATATCTTGAAAAACTCACCAAAATTAAAGGGGCTCATCTTATACCATCACTGGTATATTTAATGAATTGCTTTTATCTTAAAGAGGAATATAGTAAAGCACTGGATATTTCATCTAAAATATTTAGAGAAGATAAAGAACTGTTCTACAAACCTGGAATAAGATTTTTCAGATCCTTAATTTATCTGGATATGAATAAAATAGATAATGCTCTTCTGGAAGTAAATGACAGTCTGAGATATGATCAGCAGAACCCTGTAGCTTTAAGTTATAAAGGTTTTATAATGACAGTGAAGACTTCAGGACATAAATTATTAAAGAATTTCAGAGAGCCATTATCACTATTTATAAGAGCCCTTAAAATTGATTTTCAATGCCCCACTGCCTATCTCCATCTCTACGGTCTGTACCATCTTACAGGAGACAGTAAAAAAAAAGACTGGGCTTTAAGTAATCTCTGCCGGATGGAAATAGAAGAAAGAGACATAAAGATATTTAAAAAATTCTTTCCTGACATGGCCGGAGACATTACTGGCAGGATTAAAATAAAAGATCCTGTAAAATACGGACTCATTTCCTCTCTTTCAGAAGAACAGTTTATAGATAATTTTTCTCCCTTCAAAATGTTTGCCATCTCCTGTGAAGAAGAAATATTGTTGTTCAGCCACATATATAAAACATTACTTACCCTTACATACAGATATCCTCTGTTCCTTCTCTCCGGTACACTTTACGGCCTGAAGAATTTCTCACTCTTTCATATAAAAACGTGCATGGAATTGATGGAAGATAATCATATTGTGAGTGACATAATAAATGATTTTTATATAAAAACAAAAGACAGATCTCCTGAGGCCCTTAAAAATTACCATCTTACATTTTCCCTTAACCCTGAGAAGGAAAACAATACAATATTCCTTGCAAAATTATTAAGGGAACAGGAAGATTTCTCTGTTTCGTCTCTGCCTGTATATGAAAAATGCTGGCTATTGAGACAGGAAGATAAAGAGAATCTTCTGGCTCTTGTAAGAACACTTCTCATACATGGAAAAACTATGGCTTCCCTGTTCGAACTGTGCCTTCAGATTTATCTATCGGGTAAAGATTTTGCGGAAAGAGACAGACTACTGTCTTTTATGGCAGAGAAGTTTCTGTCTGAGAAAAACAACAGTTATATAGCTCAAAAAATTTACATAGATAGTTTAAAATCAGATGTACCGGAGCAATTAAAAAATTCTGTCATAGATTTTCTGACAGACATATTTCTGGGAAATAGAAGACTGGATGAACTGGCACTCGGTCTCTATCTAAACAGATACAGCTTATATCCTGACAGTAAGGAAATCATACTCATCTGTACCAGTGCCCTTATTGTAAATAAAATATCAGATGAATTCACAGGAGAAATTTACCGTAAATCCTGGGAAATAAACCAGAACGACAGAGCCAGTTTTATCATGTGGGTTTATATTAATTTTTGCGCCGGTGTTTTGCAGGAACAAAAGGATTATCTTGAAAAAGCCCTGTCTATAATCCTCTCTGACATAGAAAGATATACAGGGCAATTCTGGCATGATATTTCCATAAAGATTATCCATTCCATTGCCCTTATATATCTATCGGAAGAAAGAACAGACAGAACAGCTCTGGAGACCTATAAAAGAGCAATAAAGATTAAACCTGAACATGAAAAATTAAAATACTACCTGCTCATGTCTGCCCTTGAAAATAAATGGCATGACATTGAAGCCATTGAAATCTATCGATATTTCTTTAACAGAGACGATATGCCGGTGAAAATAAGAGAAGAAATAGTAAATACCATGCTGGAAATTTATGCTTCCGTCATCATTCCAGGTTCTATGTGTGATGAATTTGCTTACAAAATCTACAGGAAAGCCTTTTCCCGTCCTGGATGGAAACCAGAGGCCCACGATATAAGAATACTGTGGAATTATTTTACAACAAAACTTTCCACTCTTCCTGACATAGCAGGAGGTCTCACAAAATATCTTTCAGAGCCAGAAATAATTTCCCTTATGGAAGATAAAGAATTTATTCCATTCAGAAAAGGGTTCGTTTATTTATTTATGGACCGTACAGACGAGTCTATTATGTATCTGGAAAAAGACATAAATGAAAAAACATCTCCTCTTATTCTCTACTGTCTTGCAAAGCTTAATTTTGAAATGGGTCATGATGGACATAAATTTATAGAATTAATAAAAGATGAAGATATTCCTGATGTATCTACCTCTCTGGCAGTGGGAAGATTCTATTTAGCACTGGGAAATAAAGAGAAAGGAACAGACCTGTACAGAAATGCTTTGAAGAGATTTCCGGATAAAAAGAAAGAATTTTTAAGGGAACTGGGCTTTCTCTATATGGAAACATCGCCTGAAGCAGCTGAAGAATATTTTAAGGAATTAATTTCTGTGTCTCCCTGTGAAGAAGAAGCACTGTTGACTCTCGGAAATCTTGCTATATCCAGGAAATCTTACGAAGAAGCATATAATTATTTTCTGTCCCTTCAAAAGGTTTATCCGGAAAACAGCAAAGCACTGGAAGGACTTGCCCTGGTTTACTATTATACAGGAAAAGAAAGTGATTCTCTGGAACTTTTATCACTCATACATAATAAGAAAGTAAAACTTTCACAGGAAGGAGCTTTCATATTTGCACAGTGCCTGAAAAGAAAAGGTGATTATATAAAAGCTCTTGAATGTTATTCACAGGCCATCAATGAAGGATACCGGAATCCGGGGGTATATTTAGAAAGAGCTTTTATCCTGAAATCTCTTGGAAGACTTAAAGCATCTGCCTATGATTTCGGAGTATTTCTAAAAAATCACTGTGACCAGGACGAAGATACAATAGAAGTCTTAATCAATATGGCAGAAATTGCCAGAGAACTGGGAGAATTTTCGTCTGCTCTCATGAATTTGAAAAAAGCTTTCAAAATTTCTATAAAGACCTGTTCGGGAAGAAAAAATTATATTCTGGAAGAATTAACATCACTGTGTCTTAAATTAAAACATTTTTCACCGTCAGAACTTTATATACTCAATAATTATTTAAAAATTCATCATGAAGAATCTGACATAATACATTACAGGTCAGACATACTATACAATCTTGCCATTAAAGAAGAAAAAAAAGGCAATAGAGAGGGAGCCGAAAAAATCTATAAAAAAATCATAGCATATGATAACCACATAGAATCCTTTGTAAGGCTAGGTTATATTTCATATGAAAGAGGAGATATGCTTTCATCTGTAGCCTGGTGGGAGAAAGCAGAAAATAACGGATCTCAGGATATGGACATATGCAGAAAACTCCATACATATTATCTCAATGAACACATTACAGATAAAGCTATAAAATACCTTTATAAACCTGTAAAGGCGGAATGGAAAAGAGACGAACTTATTATCCTTGCAGATCTTTTAATAAAAAAAGGTTCTTACCATGAAGCAATAAAGCTTCTGGAAGAGGCTCTTATGAAAGGAATCATAGTAGATAAGGTTTATTATCTTCTGGGGAAATCCTATATGGAACTTCTTCCTTCTCATGACGGGCATTTCAGTAAGGCCCTTCAGTATTTAAAAAACATAAAAGAAGAAAATTACGATACCATTGCACTGACAGGGCAGGTTTATATAAAATCGGGAAATACTGACATGGCTGAAAAGTTTTTCAATAAACTCCCTGATAATTCGCCTGAAAGATATTACAACCTGGGTATTTTATACACCCATAAAGGAGAACTTAAAGACAGCCAGGACTGTTTCGAACTTGCCCTGGAACTTTCACCGGGTTATAAAGACCTGAAAACAAAACTTGCCATGATATATATTGAACGTAAAAGCTTCAATCCGGACCATATAATTTTTTTAGAACACATGTTAAAAGAACAGACTGACTGGCCTCCAGAAAAACTGAAAACCGTAACGGAACATCTTCACAGTCATTATATAGCCCATAATCAATGGGAAAAAGGAGTAAATCTCATTGAAACAATAGTGAATATTCCCGGGTTAAAAACAGATGAAAAATTATGGGCCTGGCTTTCTCTGGATTTTATACATCTGAATAATATGGAAAAAGCTGCAGATATTTTAAATAAATTTCCTCTGAAAAATCCTGAAAAAGAAGGAGAAATACTGAAAGCCCACAGAATATTTGCGGAAAAGCTTATTTCTAAGAGTGATTATGGCAGTGCCAGAAAGATCTATGAAAAAATATATAAATGTGATCCTGAGTATTCTGTTGCAGGAAAAATGCTTGAAATGCTTTCTAAAGAAAGGGTAGGACGATTTGCTCTGATAGAACTTACAGGTAAAGGTGCAAATGCTTCCGTATGGAAAGCCTTCGATCTTTTATCCCTGAGGACTGTAGCTCTGAAGATATTACATACAGAGCACAGGTTAAATGAGGAAATTAAAAAAGAAATAAAAAGAGAATATAATTTACTCCTGGATTTAAATCTGCCTTCTGTAGTCAGTGTAATACCTGAAAGCTGCGGCGAATATTATTTTGCCATGGAGTATCTGGACGGTTCCCTTACAAAGATGGTTAAAGAAAATCCCGGTGGATTCGATATGACCGATATCATGGATATAGCATCTCAGCTATCAGAGATATTATCCCTTCTTCATCAGAATAATATTATCTATCAGGATCTTGCTCCCGACAATATTATGTTTTCCGGAAAATCAATCAAACTCTGTGATTTCGGAGGAGCGAAAAAGCTTGACAGAGATGGTAAAACTGTTTTTGGCGGAACTGTAGCCCATCTTGCCTGGGCTTCACCGGAACAGTGTATTTCTATTTCAGGAGGCACATGCTCTATCGATCACAGAACAGATATTTACAGTTTCGGTATTTTACTTTATGAAATGGTTACGGGAGAACTGCCCTTTAACCTGCCGGATCCACAGCTTATAAGTGCCCATCAATATTCCGCACCTGTTCCACCTGTTATGAAAAGAGATCATATTTCAAAACAGTTAAATGATCTGATTATGAAGTGTCTTGCCAAAAAGCCTGAAGAAAGATTTCAGACTATGAAGGAAATATGGATAATACTGCAGCAGATTCCCAGGGTTTAGTGAGTCGTAAAAAGTGAAAAGTGAAAAGTGAAAGCAACACCCTGTGGTAGCCAGGTACCGGTGAAAACAGGCATCACGGATCACACATTACGATTAAGACCCGACAAGCGTACCTGCTGACATTTCAACAGTATGAGCAAATTTAATCATATCTTTATTGGCTTCCGTTGAAGCAATAAAGACATCACAGATCATATTGAACCTTCTGTCATTAAAATTAATGTTACCTGCATCTACTTCGGATAACCATGTTATGAATCTGTTTACTTCTTCCTCTCTGAGGCCATGCCGACGGCCTGATGCATGTATGACCACAGGGGAAAGATTATTGCCTCTCCTTACGAGATCATCTACAAAATTCTGAACCCTTTCTCTTTTTGATATTCTTCCCGTTGAAGCTTCGGATTTACCTGATAATTTTTCAGCACTATCATTCTCTTCCGGAGCAGATGTTTCTGAAGATACTTCATTTTTTTCAGGAGAAGTTTCATTCTTTACAGAAGGATTATCCTCCTGTCCAGTTTCGTGAGAACTATCTTCATGAAATTTATCCCATACCCTTGGTACCAGAGGATTAGAAGGTTGATCATCCAATTTATAAAGCCACGATCTTATCTCTTTTTTAATGTCATCTCTGGAAAAATCCACCCCTCCCACACTCCATCCGCCGGTAATTCTGCCTATATTATCCCTGAGTTTACCCCAGTTCATAGGATAACCTGCTATAAATGCAAGGGCCTCAAAACTTTCTTTACCTACTCCGCCTGAAGTAGCATAAGGACTGGTAGCATACATTTCAAGAGCCTGAATGAATTTGAACATATCTCCATTGGCGCCGGAAGCATAAACAAATATATCACTCATTGTATTTACCCTTGAATCATTAAAATCAACAAATTTTTTCCCTTTTGCAGACAACCAGACCAGGAAGTAGTTTATTTCATCTTCGCTCAAGGAAGAATTTTTCCCTGCAACACCGATATTTTCAATATCTACAACTCCCTGGCTTCTTAAAGAAGAAACAAAAAACTCCACCTTCTCATGTCTGGTAGTTAATTTAAAACTTGGCTTCATGAACACGGGGCCGGCAGCAGCTAAAACAACAGGCTGTGAAGTAGTGGCTCCGGTCTTTAAAGGTTCCGGCTTTTCATCCTGTAACATGCTATGTGTGAAAGGGGCTTCTGCCTTTAAAGCTTTCCCGGGAGAAGGAGTCTCTTCGGGCTTTTCAGTTTGCTTCTCATTTGTCCGGTCATTATGGTTCAGGAACCGGGACAGAGGTGACTGTAATGAGATATTTTTCGAAAGTCCGTCATTCTTTTTCAGGCCAGAAGAAACACCGGGAGATAATGCAGACTGAGAGGATTTTTTTTCACCTCTTACTTTTACTCTGGCAGATGAATATTTTGTATTTAAATATTCTTCAAGTTTTTTCTTACTGTCTTCCCGCGGTATAATGGGATTAAAGAAATAATTTATCTTTCCTTCATTCTTTTTTTCTTTTCTTCCCTGTCTTACAAATCTTCCTCTGATGGTATTTCCTTTAATATCCTCTTCTCTGACTTCCGAAGTATTATTCTTTTTTATATCTTTTTTATCTTTATCATCTCTCACAGAAGGTTTCACATCTCCTGTAACAATGCTGGCCAGTATGTTCTGTTCCCTTGTAACAGGATAACTCACGGAAGGATCTGACTGAAGTGAAATACGATGAAGAGAGTTTTTTTCGGGAAGGGATTTGTTGGAAACTATGGAGGAACTGCTCTGTGTCTTGAGATTATCTATTGCTTTTCTTAATTCTTTAAAGGTATTGCCTATATTAATTAATTTTTTTTCTATTTTTTGCCCGGATGCAGAAAAATTTTCGTAACTGCTTTTTCTGGCAGCCATCGCATCTGCAGTTTCTTTTCCACCTGTACCCTGCTGTTCCTTTTTTTCGTCATGGCCTTTTGATGATATTTCTGTTTTGAAGCGACTCTTTCCATGCTGCTTTCTTATCTGTTCTCTGTCTGTTCCATCTTTTTTATCGTTTTTAAGATCATGCCTGGCTTCAAAAGGTTTTTTATCTTTAATGTCATGATGAAATTCTATATTTTGTTTACCTGAACTATGGTGACGAATGGAAGCTGAACTGGCAGAGTTGTAAATATTATCTGTTTGTATCATAAAATTTACCGCCCTATAAAAAAATTGGGTCTTTATGAAAGGTAGATCTGTTATTAATATCACGTCAAAATTCAGAAAGTAAAGTAATGATTATGATCTTTCATTATAAAAATCTCAAGAAAACCCTGATTTTAAGCCATAAAAAAAGAGTTAACTAAAATGTAACATTTTAGCAATTATTTTTTAACAATTCAGGAATAGAATAATAATAGAAAAAATTCTAAAGAGTTAATGCGAAATTTACACTATTTTTTAGTTTCTTTACTAAAAAATCAAAGTTTTTTCGCGTTAACTCTTTTTTTATCTATTTCATAGTTTCACAAAAACATTATTACCCTCAAACAGACATGACCGGAGCGGTCACAAACGGATATAAGAATCAGCATCCAGTGAAGTTGCAAACTTCATCTTTCTCATCTAAACCTTTCAGGGTGAGTTTTTTAAGGAGGAACACATGAAAAAATACATTATAAACAGCCATGGCCGGGTGGTCACTACGAAGCATAAGAATGTATTTTCACATCACACATCACGCATTACACATATCGCTTCTCATATAAATTCCATAATTATTCTTCTCATCATGTTTATTTTTATTATGAATGGCTGCAGTGACTGCGGAATAACCCTGGTATTCATGCCATCCCCCACTCCTGTTACAGCGCAGGAGATTTATAATGAAACGGAACTTATGACTGATAATACAGAGATGATTTATAACCAATAGAAAATACAGGAATAAGAGAATCTATTTCAAAAAATATTATTTCCAGGCCTCCCGGGAACATTATTTCATTTATAATTTAAAAGAACAGACAGGTAATTGGCAACTGTCAATTGTTAATTTTTTGTTAACTTTTATCTAAAACTATTTATTAATTATTTTTTTAAGGAATAAAAATAAAAAATCTGCGACTGACAGGAAAAGTAAA
>JBEHWP010000214.1:0-8973 GCA_040217665.1 Vulcanimicrobiota bacterium | reverse complement strand
CACAGTCAGGCAATGTAAGTTTTAGCTGATAACTGATAGCTGTCTTACATTTTATCCAGATAATAGAGAAATCTCTTTTTATCATGGCAGAAGCGAAATGCATCTTTCGGATCGATTTTTCCTTCTTCCATAAGAGTTTTCAGGTTGAAATCCAGTGTTTGCATTCCGTCTTTTGCCCCTGTTTCCATGGTGGAATACATAAGCTGTGATTTATCATCTCTGATGAGAGTACTTATTGCTGTAGTACCCATCATGATTTCTGCTGCAAGGATTCTTCCTGATCTGTCTACTCTTGGTACCAGGGTCTGTGAAATTATTCCCTGCATACAATCTGCCAGGAGAAATCTTATATTCAGACGGTGATCTTCAGGAAAGAAATTCACAAATCTTCCGATTGTTTCTACGGCACTTCTTGTATGAAGTGTTGAAATAACGAGAGGACCTGTTTCTGCTGCCTGTATGGTCATAGATGCAGTATCAAAATCTCTTATTTCTCCTATCAGTATAACATCAGGGTCTTCTCTCAGGGAACTTTTTATGGCCTGATGATAGGAGTTTGAATGTTCTCCTACCTGTCTCTGACTTATATGAGATTTTTTAGGCTCAAATACAAATTCTATCGGATCTTCTATTGTTATTATATTATAAGGGAATTCTTTATTAATATATTCTACTATTGCTGCTATTGTAGTAGTTTTACCATGTCCTGCTTTGCCTGTTACGAGAAGAAGTCCGCTGTGCCTTGTTCTTATTAATTCTTCAATGGATTGAGGCAGACCCAGTTCTTCTATCAGAGGGATTCTGCCCGGTATTACTCTGAATACCAGAGCATCTCCCATACTGCATCTGAATACATTTACCCTGAATCTGCCTGCTCCCGGTATGTCTACACTGAAATCTATATCATCAAGGTTTTCAGAGAAGAATTTTGCTTTTTGAAAATCATCTGTTATATTGAATATAAGCTGTCTTACCTCTTCTTTATTTATTATGCCATATTCTTCTGCTCTGTAGAGTTTTCCATGAAGTCTGAACATAGGGAAAGCACCGGTGTAAAGGTGTATGTCAGAAGCTCTCTGTTCTGTAGCATAATTGAAAAATTCTATTATTTTTATTGATTCAATCATAAATAATCCTCCTCTTTTCGTAACGGGTGAGACGTGAAACGTGTCTCACAGCGTACCGGGCGTTCACATGGTGGCGCTCCTCCTGCTCACTTCTCAAGACTCACTGACTATCGGGATACCTATTTGTTTTAATATTTTTAAAGAATAATTCCTTACTTCTTCATTTTCATCTTCTGTAGTTTTTATCAGGCTGTTAATAGCTTTACTGTCTCCAATATTAATTAAAGCAGCTATGGAAGCTTTACGGCAGAAAGGTGAATTGTCTTTATTATTAAGGATTTCCATTAAAAGCTTTACAGAGGAATTGTCTTTTATATTACCGAAAGCAATTATTATTTCTCCTTTCATAACATCACTTTTAATCTCAGATATGAGTTTGAGCAAATCAGGTACTACTCTGTTAGATTTAAGATTTCCGAGGATTTTTATCAGACTTTTATTTAACTCTTCATTTTCCTGATCTTTTCGTAACTCTTCTACAAAAGGTTTGATTATTACTTCACCCATTTTCGGAAAACTTTCTATGAGAAGTCTTTTCAGCGTAGCTTCTATATTCCTGTTTTTTAATACTTTAATCATGGAGGTAATAGATTCTTTTTTCTGTATTTTAATCAATGTATCGATACATGTACTTTTAACTTCTTCATTTGAGGTACTGTCAAAAAGTATTTCTTCTATATGGGGGATAGCTTTTTCTTCACGCATTTTACCGAGTGCTATAAGCCCGGGTATCCTGAGTTGTTCTTTTCTTAATGATTTTATTATATCTTCAGATGCAGAATAATCTCCCAGGTTTCCGATAGATTCCATGACAAGTGCCTTCAGCGGTGTAGAACTTTCTTCTGCACGAAATATTTTCAGTAAATGTTCAGTTCCTTTAGGGTTTCCAAGAGTTCCTATAGATACTATAACTTCTCTCTGGATTTTTTTATTTTCCAGTGCGTTAATCAGTTCATCAACAACACTTTTATCTCCGATTTTTCCCAGTGAATCTGCTGCAGCTCCCTGAAGTTGAGGAAGATAACCTTCATCATTCAATATTTTTATAAGGTTTGGCACTGCTCTGGCATCACGAATTTTACCGAGTGCTACTGTTGCATTATAACCTCTCTGCCACCCGCTCAGTTCTCTGGCATCATCGAGAACACTTATAAGTGCCTCTGTTGCCTTCTTACTTCCTATTTCTCCCAGGGCTTTTGCAGACAGTTCACGAAGTTTTCCCTTTCCTTCCAGCATGATCTTTGTCAATATGTCTACTGCTATTTCTGCCTGTATCTCTCCCAGAACTTTAACAGATGTTTCCCTTAATTCTTCAGAACTTTTCGGATCTTCCAGTATTTTTATAAGAGGAGGGCCAACTACTTTTCCCATTTTTTTCAGTATATCTCCGGTAAGTATTCTTACCCTCTTATCTTTATCTAAAAGAGCTTTGTTTATTAAAAACGGTACAGCTCTTTCATCTCCTATTTTACATAAAGACTGGGCCGCACTGATCCTTACATCAGGTTCTATATCAGACAGACATGATATTAAAACCTCCACTGCTTTTTTATCACCGAGCTCTCCCAGTATTTTAGCTATTTCACCTTTAGTTTTTCTTTTTCTGCCTTTAAGTTCTTTTATCAGTTCATCTACAGAGATAGAACCGAGTCTTTTGAGGCCTTCTATGGCATTACGGACTACATCCCTTCTTGGATCTTCAAGTGCTCTGATTAAAGGATTTACGGCGGCATTTTTAAGTTCCAGGCAGTCGTCAAGATTTCCTTTTGCCAGAAAATAAGAAGCCTTTTCAGATGTATGAAAGGTATTGACATCCATTTTATCAAGTATAGCAAGCACACAGCCTCTCAGAGTATCATCCATGCTTGCCAGGGTGTTTATAAGGTCAGGAAGAGCCGGTATGCCTATTCTTAAAAGAGTTGTTTCTGCTTTTTCTTTTAAATTATCGTCTCCTTTGTTCAGGCATTTTATCAGATAAGGCACTGCAGGAGCTCCGATTCTGGCACATTCTGCAAAATTACCTTTTGCCAGATGATAAACGGCCTGATTATTTTTTGTGAGGTTATGTAATTCCATATGATCAAGGGCACCGGCTACTCTTTTCTTTTTTTCATTATCCAGTTCATCTTCTTCCAGCAGTTTTATAAGGCTTTTCATTGAGTTATACCCGAGCTCAACAAGGCCAGTTTCAGCGCCTTTTTGAACTTCCTCATTGGCATCCTCGGTAAGTACCCTTATAAGTGGTTCTATAGCCTTTTTGTCTTTTATCCTTCCCAGTGCTATGGCGGAGTTCTTTCTGATCTTTAAATCTTTGTTTCTCAGAGCAGAAATAAGATAATTACAGGCCTCCGGGCCTACTTCAACAAGCTGGTCTATTAACTTTTCAGGATTTGCCGTGTTCAGCTTCTGGATTATACCCTTAACTTTTCTCTCCTGAAATATTTTTTGTATCTCGTCTGCCACAGGATTACCTCCCTATAATTTCTTTCTGTTAAATTTACTGCCCTGTTTATGGGATATGTCAACACCGAGGTTGGAAAGGGATTTAACAACTTCTTTTTTGACTTTTTCATCTTTAATTTCTTCCAGACTGGCATAGAGTATTGCCTGAATTTCTTCTCCTCCTATGCCTTCCAGGGCTTTCACTGCTGCTATCCTGATATCTATAGAGCAGTCTATTTCTCCTACCATGATCAGATAAAGGGCTTCTGCAGATTCCGGACATGCCATAAAACCAAGAGCTTCAATACAACTCATTGCACAACCTTTGTCCTGAATATTTTCTACCAGTGTTGTTACTGCTCTTTCATCACCTATTTTACCGAGAGCCTGTGCTGTAATGTTTTTTACTTTACCCATAAGATACTGTCCTTCATGCATGATATCCAGAAGAGGTTCTACTGCTCTTCTGTCACCTATTTCTCCCAGAGCTGTAATAGCATTCTCCACAACCTGTCTGCCTCCGGATTTGTCCTTAATAACGTCAATCAGTGGTTCCACTGCGTCTTTACACTTTATTTTACCGAGAGATGATGCGATTGTTGCTTTAATAGAAGCTTTTTCTTTAATAAACAGATTTATAAGTGTGATTGCAGACTGTTCGTCACCTGTATCTCCGAGCACTTTTACCAGAGCATCTTTTGTTTTTTCTTCTTTTGCTTCATTCAGTTCTTTCAGTATATTGGCCGAAGCTACAGGGCCTATATCTGTAAGCGCCTCTATTGCAGCATTCCTTATTGCAGTATTATTATCTTTTAAATAACTTATAAGAACACCTGTAGATTTAACATCTCCTATCTTCCCCAGTGATTTTATTATTTCCTGTATTGTTTCAACATCTTGATCTTCGGCTTTTTCCAATATACTTATCATAAGATTTACTGCAGGTTTACCTATTTCTATACATTTTTTATAGTTTTTCTTTGCCAGATTATACTGTGCTTCAGTATATTTATCATCAGGAACCCAGCAGAGCTCATCAAGGGCTTTTACTACAGCTTTTCTTACCCAGGCATTGCTGTCTTCCAGCATTTTAACGAGAGACGGGATTGCTTTTCTGTCACCTATTAATCCAAGAGCTTCCACTGTTCTTTCTCTTACATATTTATCCTGATCGTAAAGAAGTCCTATTAATTGAGGTACTGCTTTCGGATCGCCCAGTTTACCGAGAGCTATGACGATAGATCTTTTTCTGTCTGAATCTTCTTTATGTTCTTCAAGAGACTGTAACAGAGGATCTACTGTTGCTCCTCCTATATCCACACATTCATGATATTCGTCTCTTGCTATAAAATAGTGAATTTTTTTATCTTTAGGTATATCACCTATATCCATTCGATTGAGCACTTTTAAAGCTTCAGACAGAAAGGCTCTGTTTCCGTCTTTCATCGCATTGAGCAGTCTTTCAGCTACAAGTTCTTTACCTATAGCAAGAAGGGATTCTACAGCTTTGTCTCTTAACAGAACATCGCTGTCTTTAAGTATATTTATTAAAAGACCTGCAGATTTTTCATTTTTTATTTTACCCAGAACTACTACCAGATTTTTTTTTCCTCCAGGACGCATAGTAGCGAAATTTTCCACAAGCTCGTCTATAATTTGGTCTTTTATTTCCAGAAGACCAAGAGCAGATTTTCTCTGTATATCAAGGCTATTACTCTCAAGGCCCTTCAGTAGATTCTTGAATTTTTTATCCAGCAACCAGTCTTTTATCCCCATAAACTTATCCCCCTTAATATTTTATCTATAAATATCTCACCTCTGTCACATTTAACAAAAAAGCAATTAGCTGTTAGCAGTTAGCAATTAGTTTTTAGTTAATAATTAAAGCTAATAGCTAACTGCTAATTACTAAGAAATAATAACCTTTTTATCAAGCAATTAATAATGTGACAATGTAAAGATACAATAAAAATTCTATAAGGTATTTTTAAATTCCTGCTAATTTTTTTGAAAGGTGAGATGGGAAAAGTAAAAAGACCATATTGCAATCATTTCGCATTTCACCTTTTATGATTTTTATTGAAGGAGAAAAATATATTTTGAAGAAGATTACTACCTTACATTGGTGGATATAAATATAGTGTATTATATGTAAATATATTATTACTCATCACATGTTACGATTTTATAAAAAAGAGAGGTTTACTGTTATGGAAGAAAAGAAGAAAGATAATATAATTGAAATTCCTCACGGTGAAGTTGCAGAGATTCCGATATTTTATACAAATGATTTACATGGTGAACTGGAAAAATTCGGTTCTATTGCTACTATAGTAAGAAAAAAACAGAAAGACGGAGAGAAGTTTTTATTGTTTGATGCAGGAGATTTTGCGTCAGGAACGCAGGTCGCCAATACCCATAAAGGAAAACCTATGGTAGAGCTCTTTAATATATCTCCTTACGATGCCATAGGTCTCGGTGAAGGTGAACTTATGTTTGATATAGAGGGTTTAAAAAACATAGTTGAAGAACTGAAACCCCCTGTAGTATGTGCCAATTTATATGTTAGAAATGAAGCACGTCTGTTTCCAGGAATAAGGCCATTTATAATAAAAGAATTTGCCGATATAAAATTTGCCGTAACTTCGCTGATTAACAGCAGGGCAATTAATCTTGCCAGAGAAAAGACTAACAACCCGTTGCCGGGTCTTGATACAATAGAGATTCGTCCTCACAATGACGTTATGAAAGAGATCTTAGAAGAAGTAAAGAAAGAAGGGGCACAAAAAATTATTCTCCTTTCCCATCTTGGAATTGACACAGATTCTTCTCTGGCTACAGCATTTCCGGAGATTGATGTAATAGTAAGCGGGCACAGTCATAGCCAGCTACTTCAGCCTGTAATGGTGAAAAATACCTTTATAGTATCTTCCGGAAGCGGAGGAAATTATCTTGGTTCTCTTACACTGAATATAGCAGATGTTATATCTTTGAAGATTTCTAAATAGTGAGTGGTGAGCAGGGGCGAACCGGAGTTCGCCCGTGACCTTTTAAAGGAGTACTGTCATGTATGACAGAAGTGTATTTTTTCTTTACAGACCAAAAAAAGATCTGAAATTAACCTATAGAATAACCTATAAAATGACAGGTGAAAAAAAAGGACATATTGTTCTGGATTCATCACTTGATATAATTGCTTCTTTCACTGTAATTGATATAAATCAGTCAGGTCATGTGTCTGTCAGATTTTCTCTGGAAGAAGGAACCTTTATAAGTAATAATATTAAGAAAAATTTCCCCTATAAAGGTAAGAGTAATTTAATTACTTTAAATCATCATGGCAGTGTTATTAAAAGGGAAGATAATATTCCTTACGGTATTCTTGAGTTTTTTAATTTTTCCTTACCTGAGGAAGAAATAAAAACCGGTTTTCCATGGGAAGGCACCTGTTATAATGTTTTTCCCAATATAAAGAGTCCTGTTGAAATGAGAGGCTCTTTTCGCTCTGTCAGATTTGAAGGTTTTAAGGGATATAACTGTGCTCATATTTCTCTTTCTATGCAGCCAAGATTTATTATGCTTACAGAGAATGTGCGTCAGACTCTGTCCGGTAACGGATATATACTTTTCGATCCTGATTATTCTATTTTTGCCTTTATGTCTATCGATTCTATGTCTGATACAGGCCTGCCGGGACTTGTATTCCGCTCCTCTTTTATCCAGGAAATAAGCCCTTCTATAAAACAGGAAAGGCCGGTTCCCGCAGATTGTTCTGTTACTGAGGAATATTTTACAAGATATTAGTGAGTGGTGAACAGTGAGTAATGTCCTGTTTTTTTTATTTTTCACTTTTCACGTTTCACTGTAATTAAATTTTAATAAGTTATGAAATACACTATAATTTTAAGAAGGTATTAAATGAATTTAGTAGAATAAATTTGTTCCATAAAATAAAGTAAACAAATAATTTCAGGAGGTAAATTTTATGAGTTTAAAAGGTAAAGATTTACTCTGTACACAGGACTGGTCAAGGGAAGAATTGATACAAATTCTTGAACTTGCCGAGGATATGCAGAAAGAACGTTTCACCGGTAAATACAGTGAAGTGCTTAAAAATAGGACATTTTTTATGTTTTTCTATAACCCGTCTGTAAGAACCAGACAGTCCTTCGAATGTGCCGCTACAGAACTGGGCGGCCATGCACAGTATCTAGTTCCCGGAGACATGAGACTTAAAACAGCCAAATCTGCAGGAGAAACTGTAGAAGATGCAGCAAAAGTTATGAGCAGATATGCCTGTGGTATCGGTATCAGAATTCTGGAAGATAAAGTGTCATTTTACGGTCAGGGACATGAATTACTTCAGGAATATGCAAAATGGGCAGAAATTCCTATTGTAAGTATGGCTCACGATAAATTCCATCCCTGCCAGGGACTTGCCGATGTTATGGGTATGAGAAAACATATAGGTAAAAATCTCAAAGGCAAAAAACTTCTCCAGGTATGGGGACATGGTGCCCTTGCAAGATCATGGTGTTCCGTTCAGGAAAGTATTCTTATTTCTTCCCGTATGGGTATGGACGTTACTCTTGCCTATCCTAAGGGTTTTGACCTTGACCCTGCTGTTGTAGAGGCAACAAAGAAAAACTGTGAAGAAGCAGGAGCAAAGTTTGAAATATGTAATGATCCTTATGAATGTTATGACGGAGCAGATATAGTTTATTCCCGTCACTGGATGAGCCCCAATGCCTATCAGAACGGTGAATTTTTAAAACCGAAAGAAATAGAACTGGCTCTTAAATATCCTGAATGGATATGTGATGCAGAGAAGATGAAACGCAGTAATAACGCTCTCTTTACTCACCCCATGCCGATTGACAGAGGTCATGAAGTGACAGATGAAGTTGCCAGCGGAAACAGATCGATTATTTATGATGTAGCTGAAAATAGATTACATGTACAAAAAGCCATAATGGCATTAACTATGTAAAATAGCTGTCAGCATGTCAGCATGTCAGCAGAGAAGTTAAAAAGCGAACTGCTGAACTGCTGAATTGCTGAACACGAAAGGAGATTTATTTTAGAATGGGAAAAGTTGCAGTTGTTGCAGTCGGAGGAAATTCTCTTATAAAAGATGCAAAACATCAGAGTGTTGAGGATCAATATAATGCTGTATGTGAAACATCCAGTCACATAGTAGATATGATAGAACTTGGTTATGATGTTGTTATCACTCATGGAAACGGTCCGCAGGTAGGTTTTATCCTCCTTCGTTCTGATAAAGCCATAGATGCACTTCATCCTGTACCGCTTGATTCCTGCGGTGCAGATACACAGGGTGCTATTGGCTATCAATTCCAGATGGCTCTTACGAACGAATTCAAAAAAAGAGACATAAATAAAA
>JBEHWP010000213.1:0-8997 GCA_040217665.1 Vulcanimicrobiota bacterium | reverse complement strand
AGATATAAATATAGAAAGTGCCGATGATTTATTCAGAACCGTTGTCTTAAAAGATGCCTATAAAAAACTTCAAAAAAAGTTGGAATATTTAAAGAATTTAAAGAATAGAACATCAGGGGAAGAAATTCTGTTAAATAATTTATCTTTTATGGAAGACAGAGATTATG
Source organism: Vulcanimicrobiota bacterium (assembly GCA_040217665.1). Lineage (GTDB taxonomy): Bacteria > Vulcanimicrobiota > SpSt-956 > SpSt-956 > JAKJGF01 > CALARM01. The sequence goes on along the minus strand of JBEHWP010000213.1, from coordinate 8,830 downwards.
CGGAATATACCAGAAATATCCTTCGTATGGTTAAATATTCAAAGGATGTAATGAGGGATAAAGACAAATTTTTTGATTTTCCTCTTTATCGTGACAGTATAAATGATATTTTATTTGCCTATTATATACTGGGTATTCTTCATGAAACAAATATAGATTTTATGACCTTTTACAGGGAAGGATATCCCGGTACCAGCATAGAAGGTATAGTTAAATATATTCATGATGAAGAAAACAATTATTATGCAGATTATTTCAGACATGTTACAATTCCTTCTTTACAAAAGAAACCGTCAGAACTCTATGGCATATCCGTATCAAGTCTTACCCAGATACTCCCCGGATTGACTCTTGCCGGTATGATAAAAAAGGCCATTCCTCAAGCCCATATCTGTATGGGAGGAAATATTTTTACAAGAATTGCGGAAAAACTTGTTACTCCCTGCCCTCTGTTCGATTTTTTTGATTCTGTTATAATCTATGAAGGGGAAGTGGCATTACTTGAACTGGTAAAGGCACTGGAACATGGATATGGCTTTGAGAATATTTCAAATTTTATATACAGGGATAAACATGGCGAAATTATTCATAATAAAAATCTCTCTCTTCCTGATATAAATTCTCTTCCTGTGCCGGATTTTGACGGCCTTCCCCTGGAAAGGTATTTCTCTCCCTTTAACGTATTCCCTTTACTCACAGGGAGAGGATGTTACTGGAATAAATGCGCCTTCTGCAGGCATAAATCTATTTATGGAAATACTTATCGTGCAAGAAAAATAGAAAAAGTTATGGATGATATAGAAATACTCTGTAAAAAATACGGTGCTAAATATATTACTTTTTATGATGAAGCAATTCACCCTGTAAGATTAAAGAAAATCATCGCTGAGATAATGAAAAGAAACCTGGATATTCGATGGGAAGGTACTCTGAGGGGGGAAAAGGAATTTGACAGGGAACTTGCATGCATGGCTTTTAAAGCAGGTGCCAGATTACTTTCCTTCGGGCTGGAATCAGCATCTCCCAGAGTGCTGGACCTTATGTGTAAAGGTATTGACATCAATGTATTCAGGGAAGTGGTACGTTACAGCGCAGAAGCAGGCATATGGAACTATGCCTCTTTTTTTACCGGATTTCCGACGGAAACAGAAGAAGAAGCTATGGAAACAGCAGATTTTATTCTGAAAAATCAGGATTTTATCCATTCAGTATCTCTGAATGTACCTTTCTTTGCTGTAGAAAATACCGATATAGATAAAAATCCTGAAAAATATTTTATTGAAAGCCTGACACCTATGGAAGGATGGGAACTTGCCGTGGGATATAATTATACTGTCACTGAAGGCATGTCTCAGAAGAAAGCCGGTGAAATGGCACTTGAAATATGCAATAAAATAAAACGGGAACATCGTCAGAGCAGCATATTCAGTTCCATGAACAGAGTCCATCAGATGCTCTATGCAGATCATTTCAATACAAATAATCTGGCTTCTGTAATCACGAAAGATTTTACCTGAACTTTTTAAGATTTTGACTATGGAAGTTTTTTGATTTATAATCTAAAAGAAAGGAGTGATTTAAATGCATTATAAAACAATCTGCTGCCTTATGGTATTGATGGCATTATTTTTTTCAGGCTGTTTTTGTACAGGAAGCGATAACACTTCAGGTATAAAAGAAGGCTCTATCGCCCCCGGATTTAGCCTTAAAGATACAGATGGAAAAACCTTTGACTCTGGAAGATTAAAAGGGAAAGTGCTATTTCTTAATTTCTGGCGCTCAGGTTGAGGGGCCTGTGTAACGGAGATGCCTCAGTTGGAGGCATTACACAATAAGTATAAAGATAAAAAATTCTTATTGCTTGCAATAAATACGTCTGAAAGTTCATCAGAAATTAAGGATTTTATGACTGCCAATAAATGTAATTTCCCGGCTCTTGTGGCGGAAAATACCGATGTGCCGCAAAAATATGAAATCAGATATGTACCTACCAGTTTTATTATAAATAAATCCGGTATAGTAAAACATATGAGTGTAGGTGCAAGAGAAGCTGATAAATGGGATGGCATTATAGAAAAGCTTCTGGCAGAGTAAATTTTTTTCGGAGATATTTCAGCTGAATCTTTAAGCAGAAAAAAGGTGAATTTTTCATTCCTGTAATGAACATAGAGACATATGAAATTTACAAACAGGGAAATACTTGATTTTATTGAGAAAACAGCCTTCCTTCATGAAAGAATAAATGGAGATTTCATTCCATCTTCTATAGAGAATGAAAAACAAATAGATTCTTATATAAAGAGGTGGAAAGAAATTGCTGCCGCTCGTGATGACATGGCTTTTCAAAGAAGACTTTCTCTGGATGATATGGATATAGATAAAGTAAGGCCTCTACTCGGTAAAGTTACCTTTGCCGCAAAAAAAAATCTTCCTTTCTGGTGTGGTATACTGAAGAAGATTATTAACAGAAAGCCAGTTTCTCTGAAGAAGATCAGAAAAGAAAAGACATATCTATGCGGAAATCTTCCTTTTGAAGAATTTTTTGTTCATTTTGTAATGATTGCTATGGAAGAACTTGCCGGGGAAGCAGGTGACTCCTATCATATTCTTATGGAAAAAGCTTCTGTCATGCTTGAATATAATCTCCTTTATTCTCTGAATATGTTATGCGTAAAATCCGTATATGAAGCATTCACTGTGTTTCTTTCAGAACAGAAATTTTTATTGAAACATAGTACATATTACGATTATTTTATAAGAAAAAATTTGAAAAATTCTTTTAAGGATTTTTTTATGACCTACCCTGTCTCCGGTCGACTTGTTTCTACATTTATACAACTATGGGTAGAGTCTTTGAGTGAATTTTTTCTGAGATTTAAGAAGGATTTACCTGAAATTTCAGAAGTTTTTTATAAAGGTAATGACCCCGGATATATTACAGATTTAAAAATTGGACTTTCTGACAGGCATAACGGAGGAAGAACAGTTATAGCTATTACCTTCTCTTCCGGTTTAAAACTTGTTTATAAGCCCCGGAGTATGTCTCTGGATTGTTCTTATATGAAATTACTTTCCTGGTTCAACGAGAAATCCGGTATAACTGATTTTAAAATCTTTAAAATACTGTATAGAGGAGATTACGGATGGGCGGAATTTATAGAATATATGCCCTGCAAAACAGAAGAAGAGGGAAGACAATATTACAGAAGGACAGGTCATCTTCTCTGTCTGTTATATGTCCTTGGAAGCACTGACTGTCATATGGAAAACCTGATTGCCTGCGGAGAGTATCCTGTTTTTATAGATTTAGAAACTCTTATGGAGCCGGAAATGAGATTTTTCGGGAAAGAAAAATATTCAAAAAGAGTCAGATTTCAGGCACATAAAGAATTTTTCTCGTCAGTAATAAAGACAGGTATTCTTCCAAGGTGGACTTTTGAACTGGAAAAAAGACCTTATGATGTGAGTGTTCTCGGCAGTATCGGCGATCATGGCAGACCTTTTCTCAAAGAAACATGGAAAAATTTAAAGACCGATTCTATACAAACATATATAGAAGATGCAGAATTCAGGCAGTGTCAGAATGTTCCTTTTCTTGACGGTACCCTGCTCTATCCCTTTGAATATAAAGAATTTATTCTGGAAGGATTCAGAGATTTTTATTCATTTCTTATAAGATACAGAGATGATTTACTTTCTTCAACTTCTCCCCTGAAAGGGCTTAAGAATAAACACATAAGATTTTTTTCCCGCTTTACAGATGACTATGGCATGGTGATAAAACATGGAACAGAACCCTCACTGAACCGTGATCCTCTGATGTGGAGTATTGAGTTAGACAGACTGACCGGAGTAATCAGTGAAAAGGACAAAGAGAGAAAATATTTCTGGCCCATTATTAAATCAGAGATTTTAAGTCTCGAACAGTTAGATATACCTTCTATTACGTGTCTATCGGACAGCACTGATTTTTATCCGGCAGGTGGAGAAAAAATAGAAAATTTCTTTCACAGCTCCGGTTATGATAATGTTATAAACCGTATAAAAAAACTTGATTCAAAGGATATGGAAAGACAGATGCTGCTTATATACTCGTCTCTCTATGCAAGAAATGTAATACCTTCCGAAAATTTTGAAGATTATAATTTTGATGAAAAAACTCATCATGATAATCTGCTTATAGGGAAAAAACTTCATGTAGCAGATTTTAGAGGCGTGGAGCGAAGTATTGACGATGATTTCCTGATAGGGCAGAGGCTTAAAGAACATGCTATTTCTTTTGGTGATGCAGGTGTGAGCTGGACATGTTATAAATATGTCAGCAAGATAAACAGATTTCAGTTAGAACCTGCCGATTATAGCCTTCATAACGGTATATGCGGTATTGCCCTTTTTATGTCAGCTCTTGAGAATATTCAGAAAAAAGGCATATATACAGAAACAGTTCTCTCGGCCTTAAAACCAGTTTTTACCGATCTTGACGATAAGGATTTCTCCGACCTTCTTCTGAAAGAAGCCGGTGTAGAAGGTATAAAGTCTATTGTTTACACTCTTAATTCTATAAGTCACTTTCTGGATATGCCTTTTATCATGGATTACGCAAAAAAGGCTGAGCTTTTAATCTAGTTATTTCCTCTGAATAAATTTTCGAGTGCACCGGCCAGATCCTGCAGTGTAACAGGCTTTTTCAGAATATCTCTGATACCTGTCTCTCTGGCTTTTTCCATACTGATAATATCAGTATAACCGGAACATAGAACCACGGGAATATCAGGTCTTATTCCTGTAAGTTCTCCGGCAAGTTCAATACCTGTCATTTGAGGCATTGTCTGATCGGTAATAACAAGATCGAAATTATGAGGTTCTTTACAAAAAGTACCCAGCAGGTCATAAGCATTGTTTTTTACAATAACAGTATATCCGAGTTTTTCCAGCATCTTTCCCATTGCATTAACCAGTATTTCTTCGTCATCAACAATGAGTATCCTTTCTTTACCGCATGGAAGAGGAGCTTTCGTTTCAATTTCTTCTTTTATAGCAGTTATAACCCTGGGAAGATATATATAAAAAGTGCTTCCTTTTTCAGGCTCACTTTCCACTCTTATTTCTCCTCTGTAACTCTTTACAATTCCATGGACTACAGCAAGGCCGAGGCCGCTTCCTTCTCCATGTTTTTTTGTTGTAAAATAAGGCTCAAATATATGGTCTATAACATCTCTGGTCATTCCATGACCTGTATCTTTTATTGTAAGTTTTACATATGGTCCCTGGGGCAGTTCATTATATAAATGTGATTCTTTATCAGTAATTTCGATATTTTTGAGGCTTACTTCAAGGGAACCTCTCCTGCCACTCATGGCATGAGCAGAATTCGTGCAGAGATTCATTACTATCTGATGAATATGGGTGGCATCAGCGAGCACTGCAGCAGGGTCTTTGTCTATGTCCTGGATAATTTCAATAGTAGATGGGATTGTTGCTCTCAGCAGCTTAAGTGCTTCTTTTACAATAAGGTTAATCTGTAACAGTTCTTTTTGCCCTTCGCTTTTGCGGCTTACTGCAAGAATTTGCTTTACCAGATCCCTTGCACGAAGGGAGGCTTTAATGCATTCTTTAAGGTTTTTCCAGATAAGAGAACCTTCCTGCACATCCATGAGAGAAAGTTCTGTGTAGCCAAGAATAGAGCCGAGTATATTATTGAAATCATGGGCAATGCCTCCTGCAAGGGTGCCTATGGCCTCCATTTTCTGTGACTGACGGAGCTGTTTTTCCAGCCTGTTACGCTCTGCTTCAAGTCTGTCTCTCTGCAGTCTTGCCTGTAAAATAGGAGAAACGAAATCTGCGATTGACTCAAGGAGCAGTCTGTCTGTTTCATTGTAATGTTCTGTCTTGTTTGCTACAGTAAACAGTCCGATGACTTCACTATGATATACAATAGGGACAGATAATGCTCCTGTTACAGGAACATGTCCTTCAGGAATAGTAAGGCTATCATTGGAACATGCTGACTTACCTTCAATAAGGGCTCTGCCCCATACACCTTTCCAGGTTTCCCGGGGAAATACTATGGTCTTATCTATTACCATACATTGTTCCCATATTTCTCTTGTAAGAGATGCACAGACAAGTTCTCCTCCTTCATTGAGAAAACCGAAAATTCCGTATTTGCTTTTCATTACTTTTAAAACAATGTCCAGAACTTCTCCGTACATGGTATTGTCATCAATAGTGAGAAATATTTTTGCTATCTGATTTTTGACCGATATTTCAAATTCTGATTTTTTTAATGCTTCTTCTGTTTTTTTGAGTTCCGTAATATCTCTTCCTACTACAACCAGACCTTTTCTGGAACCATCAGGGTAAAAAGTGGGAACTTTTATAATATCAAAAGCCATTTCTTTTCCGTCGGGTCTGGGAATTACTTCTATTCCGCGGCTGTAATCTTTTCCCATCCATGCTTTTTCATCTGTATCCTCACACATAAGAAAGGCTTCACGATAAAATGAACTGTACTCTGCAAGTTCGGAATCTTTTTTCCCTTTATAATCTACTCCTGTAAGTTGAAAGAGATTTAAATCAAATTCATTTGCTTCCAGCCATCGTCCTTTACCGTCTTTAAAACATACAATATCAGGCATTGAATTTATGAGAGTCCTGAGTCTTTCCTCACTTTCTACGAGAGATTCTGCAGCCTTTTTACTGTCTATTTCTATTTTTTTTCTATCTGTAATATCCCTTGTAATACTAATAACTCCTGCTATGGCAGGATTATTAATTTGATTTTTTGAAACAGATTCCAGCCATATATATGTTCCGTCTTTTCTTAGATTACGATACTGGACAGTCAGAATTTTATCGGGACTGGAAAGAATTTCTTTGAAATTTTCAATAAATGCCTCTCTGTCATCAGGATAAATAAAGGCAAAGGCGTCTTTACCTTTAACTTCTTCAGGTAACCATCTGTAGTAGGTTTCAAAAACAGGGGACGTATAGATTATTTTACCATTTATATCTATAATAGTAATTATCTCAGGAGAAAGTGTGGCTATGGCATGAAATTTTTCTTTTTCTTTATTTAATATTTTTTCTACCTCTGTCCTCTCTATTATTCTCCCGAGCCTTTCTGCTATGACATTTATTAAATGTTTTTCTTCCTGAAGAAAATGTCCTTCTAACATGTCAGGTTTTTCTTCTCTGTAAAATACCTGAATGAGACCACTTCTCATGCCGTTGACATTGATCTCTCTTTCCATTTTCCAGTCTGTTTCTATAAAGTTATATGTTTTAAATTCCATTTTTTTAATTATGAGTCTGGCACAGGCAATGTCCGGATAAAACATGGCACGGGGAATTAAATCAATAATTCCCTGATATAGTTCTTTTTCTTTTATAGATGTTCTTTCCATGATTTCGGATATGTCATAAAGGCAGTCAAGTTCTTTTATTCTTTCCCTTAATTCTATAGATTGTTTATTTCTGAGATTTTTTTCTTCTTCTATGATTGTTATTAATTCTTCTCTGGTCATATCTTCATAATTTCTCATATAAAGGCCTCTCTCCAGTGAATAATTATTTTAGTATTCTTTAGTTTCATTGAAATATCCTTCCTGTTGAAAATTTATTATTACGTGAAAAGTGAATATTGAAAAGTGAAAAGTAAGTAAAATTCTGTCTTTTCACTTTCTTGTATCTCAGTAGATTTTAAACTATAATAATGAATATACTTTTGCAGATTTTACAAACTGTAAAAAATAATCCAGGAATGAAGTCAAAATAACTGTCGCAAATAAGGGTTATGGGTGTTGGGTGTTGGGTTAAGAAGTTTTAAAATCCAGAACCCAGACCCCAGAACCCGAAACCTGTTTAACTATAAAGCCAGTAAAAACAAGGAAATTATAAAAAATGCCAAAGTATAGTAATGATAAAAAAAGATTATTTCTGGAGGCTATAAATGAAAATTAATTATGATATATCTGTAGAAACAGGGCAGACTTTTGTTGTGGAACGGTTTAAAACTGAAGATGCAAAAGGTGTGGCCCATCTTTTTTATTCAATATACGGCTCTGCCTATCCCTTTGAAACCTATTATATTCCTGAAAGAATTGTGGAGGAAAACAGTAACGGCAATATCTATTCTGTCGTAGCCCGTACTGTGAAAGGTGATGTTATAGGCCATGGCGCTCTTTACAGAAGTTCTCCTCATAATCAAAATCTTTATGAAATAGGCCAGTATATTGTGAGAAAAAATTATCGTGATACCTTTGCTGCCTTTAAGATTAATCAGTATATCTCCGAAAATCTTGTAAAAGAGGTTTCTCCTGACGGCATATTCGGAGAAGCTGTGTGCAATCATATTATTACACAGAAATCGTGTCACATTATTGGCATGAAAGATGTCGCTATAGAATTAGACCTTATGCCTGAAGAAACCTATAAAAAAGAACGTAATGTTTCAGGAAGAGTATCATGTGTTATATCAATAAAATTATTCAATGATACTCTCAGAGAAATTTTTATTCCTTCTCTTTATAAAGAAGAAATAGATTATATATTGAGTGACCTGAATATTCAAAGAACACTTACCTGCTCATGTGAGGAAATACCGGCCGATTTAAAGAGTAACATAGATGTTAAATTTTTTAACTTTGCATCGGTCGGAAGGTTTAATGTTATTACCGGAGGAAGCGATTTTGACATGGTTTCAGAAGAACTGGAAAAAGAAGGAATAAAAAATAATATAAATATATTTCAATTCTTTATTAATCTGGAAAAACCCTGGTCAGGCAGAATAATAGAAAAGCTCCGAAAGAAAGGTTATTTCTTCGGAGGA
>JBEHWP010000212.1:0-9001 GCA_040217665.1 Vulcanimicrobiota bacterium | reverse complement strand
TCTCAAGAAAACTCACTGCAGGATATACGAGTTCCTCCACATTCTCTTCCAGCACTTCAATCATACACTCTATCGGTTCTACAATATAACCGAGTCTGTAAAGTACCAAACCCAGAACATAATAGGCCCATGTATATTCAGGATCCAGTCCTATAGCCTGTTCAAGATCATATCTGGCCTTCTCAAACTGTTCCATTTCAAGGTATATGGCACCTCTTGTACCATAGGCCCAGACAAATTCCGGTTCAAGTTCTATAGCTTTACTGGCATACTTTAAAGCATTCTCCATATCTCCTTCAAGTCTGGACACTTCTCCGAGACTTGCATAGGCAAAATTACTCTCACTGTCAAGGTCAAGTGCTTTATTGAAATACTCTCTCGCTCTAACATAATCATTGAGATGAAAATATATTTCTCCAAGACATCCGAAAGCCCAGGAAAAATCAGGTTCAATGGTAATGGCCATATTCAAATATTCTATGGCTTTATCTATATTACCAAGTTCATAGTAGGCTACTCCCAGACTGCAATAAGCCACAGAAAATTCTGCATTTATTTTTATAGATTCTTCCAGTGTTTCAATGGCTAAAAATAAATTTCCTTCTTCTCTGTATATTTCCCCGATTCTGGACATAGTAATATAATTATCCGGCTCCAGAGCGAGAACTTTTTTGTAGAGTTCCAGAGCATTATGATAATCTTCCTTGAATGCATAAGTTTCAGCGAGCAAAAATATTATGTTACTATCGTGACTGTTAAGCTCATAGGCATGCCAGAGCTGTTCCAGTGCTCTATCATAATCTTCAATAGTGAGATATGTTTCGCCAAGCTCTCTTATAGCTTCAGTATTATCAGGATCAGATTTTAAATCTTCCTGCAAATGTTTTATTTCCAGTTGAACCTGCATATCTTCTATAAGATTTTCCAGATCCTGTTCTTTTGCAAATTCCGGGTCATAATCAATAACCTCTTTAAATGAATCTACTGCAGGTGGAAAGTCACCCATGTTTTTATAAATAAGTCCCTGAAGGTAATGGGCTTTATAATTTGCAGGGTAAGCAGATATTACCTGTTTTATTTCCGAAAGAGCCCTGGTGTAATTATTAAGATAATAACATGTTTTGGCCATGTAATAACGGGCATCAATCAGATCAGGCTCAAGAGTCAGAGCTTCTTCAAAAGACCTGAGAGCTTTTTGATAATCTTTTTTCTGCAGATAAACAGTACCTATCCTGACATAACCTTCTGCATCACCCGGTTTTTCCTGAACAAGTTCTCTGTATTCTTCGAGAGCTTTAGACGGATTTTTGAGTATACTCTCATATATCTGTCCCATAAGAAGATGACTGCTCATTCTCAGAGGATTGTTCAATTTCTTAAAACAGTTCGCACATCTGTCACTGTTTTGAATATTATTATACTGACAATAAGGACAAATCATTATTTTATCAACTTTTCATAATATTTTTCACCAGATCTACAATCTCCGGTATTGTATCTGCCACAGGAACACCTGCTTCGTGGAAAGCTTTTATTTTTGCTTCTGCAGTGCCGGAAGAACCTGAGATTATGGCTCCTGCATGGCCCATTCTTTTTCCCGGCGGTGCAGTTTTTCCGGCAATAAAGGATATAACCGGAATCTTTACGGTTTTAATATAATCTGCAGCTTCTTCTTCGTCACTTCCGCCTATTTCCCCTATTAAAACCACAAGATCAGTATGAGGATCATCATTAAAAGCCTTCAGTGTATCTGTAAATGTAGTGCCTATTATGGGGTCTCCTCCTATACCTATACAGGTTGACTGTCCGATGCCTCCCAGTGTAAGCTGATTTACCACTTCATATGTAAGGGTTCCGCTTCTGGATATTAAGCCGACTTTTCCAGGAGTAAATATATGGCCCGGCATAATGCCCATTTTACATTCGCCGGGAGTTATAATACCGGGACAGTTCGGGCCTATAAGCACTGCATCATAATGTCTCAGGAAATAAGAAACCTTTATCATATCCTGTGCGGGAATACCGTCTGTAATTGTCACTACAAGCTTTATACCGGCACTTAAAGCTTCCATTACCGCATCTGCAGCAAAGGCAGCAGGAACAAAGATTATTGAAGCATTTACATTCTGCTCTCTTACAGCATCTTCTACAAGTTCATAAACAGGTATATTGAGGATAGTCTGTCCTCCTTTTCCGGGAGTAACACCTGCTACAATTTTTGTTCCGTATTTTAACATCTGTTCCGTATGAAAAAGCCCTTCTTTGCCGGTTATGCCCTGAACAAGGACTCTTGTATCTTTATTTATAAAAATACTCATTACATGTTCTCCCTCCTGGCCCTATAAGCTCCTGCAAGTTCAACAACCTTCCTTGCCGCTTCATTCATATCTCTTCCCACTTCAAAACCTTCTGCTTCAAATAATTTTCTCCCTTCTTCCTCTCTGGTACCTGCAAGCCTTATTACTACAGGTATGGACAGACCTATAGATTTTATTGCCTCTATTATGCCTTTAGCTGCCTCATCACATCTGGTTATACCGCCGAAAATATTTATAAAAACTCCGTTCAGGTTTTTATCCATAGTAATAAGTTCAAGAGATTGTCTGGTTTTTTCCGCGCTGCCACCGCCTCCTATATCCAGGAAGTTTGCAGGGGTGCCTCCTTCTCTTTTAACCATATCCAGAGTTGTCATTACAAGGCCGGCGCCGTTGCCCATAATCCCTATATCCCCATCCAGTCGAACATAAGGAATGTTACTTTTTCTTGCTTCCTGTTCTATAGGATCATCTTCCGCTATTTCCTGAAGCATTTCGAGCTCTTTATGGCGAAATATGGCATTATCGTCCAGAAGAATCTTTGCATCTCCTGCAATAAATTTTTCTTCTTCTGTAAGAACGAGGGGATTTATTTCAGCAAGAGTAGCATCATGTTCCAGATAAAGTTTATATAAAGATTTCAAAAAATGTGCAAATTCTCTGGAAAGACCTTTATGAAAATTTGCTTTCACACATAATTTTTTTATTTCAAAATCCTTCAGACCAAAAGCAGGATCTATATATAATTTCTCTATTTTCTCAGGACTTCTGGCAGCGACTTCTTCTATATCCACTCCGCCTTCTGTACTTAACATAATGACATTTTTCCTGCTTTTTCTGTCTATTGTTATACCGAGATAATATTCTTTTTTTATATTAATGGCTTCTTCTACAAGAACTTTATCTACAATCAGTCCTTTAAGTCTTTTCCCGATTATTTCACCGGCAGCTCTGAAAGCTTCATCAGGAGTAGAGGCCAGTTTTATACCGCCTGCTTTTCCCCTGCCTCCCACATGGACCTGAGCTTTTACAACAACTTTTTTTCCTCTTTCCTCTGCAAAAGTCCTGACTCTATCTGTGTCTCTGGCCACACATGACACAGGAACAGGTATATCATAATGTTTAAATATATCTTTTGCCTGATATTCATGAATCTTCATGCTTGAAGTAACCTCTTTTCTGTTCAATATGAAAAAAATTATCAGAATAATAATATCAACCGGTTATACTCTTTTCTGATGCCAGAGTATAACCGAGTTCCAGGGCAGATTTATTTAATTCTTCTGTTCCCCTGGGAACTCTTTTTAAAACCGCTTTTTCAAGGGAATCTTTTGAAACAATATGTGTAAGTTCAACAATTATTCCGAGAGCTACTATATTTGCGACTATAATCTTTCCGAATTTTTCTTTCGTAACCTCACTGATAGGGATGGAAATAATTTTAACGGAAGATTTTTCTGGCGACTGTACATAAGTAGAATCTATGATTATTAATCCGTCAGATTTTACTTCCTCACCATATCTATCCATTGCTTCTCGAGACATTACCATAAGTAAATCAGGATTTGTAACCTTCGGATAATCAATTTCAATATCTTCGGGACTTATAATTACTTCTGACCGACTGGCACCACCTCTGGATTCAGGGCCATAAGACTGACTCTGGACGGCATTTTTTCCGTCAAAAATAGTTGCAGCTTCTGCCAGTATAATACCTGCAAGGATTAATCCCTGTCCTCCCATACCGGCCAGACGAATCTCATAACGTTCTTTTAACACTGACGTTTCCCCTCCTTTGCGTAGCAGAAATTAATTCTTTATAAGCCTGACAGTATTCAGGGCCTTCTACATGTTTTATTACACCTGTATAAAATTTTCCGGTCATGTCAACCGTTCCTTTTTTACTCACAGGAACGGCATGTTCCTTTTGCCACTCCAGCATCTGCACAGGCCCTCCTATTTTATTTTTTCTGCCATAATAGGTATGACAGTGTAAGATAACTTCTATAAATGAAAAACCACGATTCTTTATTCCTTCTGACACAAATTTCGAAATCTGAGCGGCATGATAGGAGGTAGTACGTGCCACATATGTAGCACCTGAACCACTTACTAGATCACACAGGTCAAAAGCCTGTTCAATATTACCGTACGGTGCTGTAGTGGCTACAGATCCGTAGGGAGTAAGAGGCGAATACTGACCGCTGGTCATACCATAAATACTGTTGTTTAACGTAATTACAGTCATATCTATATTTCTTCTGGCGCCATGTATAAGGTGATTACCTCCTATAGCTGCACAGTCACCATCTCCTGTAACAACTATTACATGCAATTCAGGGTTTGCATGCTTAACACCTGTGGCAAAAGCAATAGCTCTGCCATGAGCAGTATGAAGGGTGTTAAAATCAACATATCCTGCCATTCTACTTGAACATCCTATACCTGAAACCATAACCACTTTATTCTGGTCAAGTGAAAGGTCATCTATAGCCTGTAAGATGCCCCTTAATACTATACCATTACCACATCCGGCACACCATATATGGGGAAATTTATTTAATCTCAAATATTTTTTTATATTGGATTTTGTAACCATCAATTATACACCTCAATAAGCTTTTTCATTATTTCTTTTGGTGCTATCAACTCACCATTGGCTTTAGAAAGTAAATGAACTTCAGCTTTTCCCTTTACAGCTCTCTCTACTTCACAAACAAGCTGGCCCAGATTCATTTCACATACCAGTATGCTTTTAACTTTTTCAGATATTTCAAATAATTCTTCCTGGGGGAAAGGCCATATGGTTTTAGGTATAAACGTTCCAACCTTCATACCTTTTTCCCTGGCCTGACTGGCTGTACGAATAGCAGATCTTGCAGTTGAGCCATAGGCAAAAATTACCAGTTCTGCATCATCTACATTATCTATCTGAATCTCTACAATTTTATCTCTGGCCTGTTCTATTTTTCCGTTAATTCTTCTTATAAGCATATCATTTTTTTTCGGTTCATTTGTAGGGAATCCTGTCTCATCATGGGTAAGTCCTGTTACATGATAGCGATAACCTGAACCGAAATTAGCCAGTATAGCTGCGCCTTTTTCATCTCCACTGTAGGGAACATATTCGTCAGGAAGGCATGAGGGCTGTTTCCTGCTTATTATTGTTATTTCTTCAGGTGCAGGTATCCTTATTCTTTCTCTCATATGTCCTATAACTTCATCCATAAGCAATATTACAGGTACCATATACTCCTCTGCCAGATTAAAAGCCTTTATCGTAAAGTAAAAAGTCTCTTCAATAGAAGTAGGACAGAGTGCTATTAAATTATGATCGCCATGGGTTCCCCAGCGTGCCTGCATCATATCTCCCTGCGCAGGAGATGTAGGGCCTCCAGTACTGGGGCCGAGCCTCTGAACATTAACTATAACACAGGGAATTTCAGTAATACAGGCAAACCCTATAAGTTCCTGCATAAGAGAAAATCCGGGTCCGCTTGTAGCAGTCATAGACCTGGCACCTGTTAAGGAAGCACCGAGTATTGCTGCAATACTCCCTATTTCATCTTCCATCTGAATAAATTTTCCTCCTGCCAGAGGAAGTCTTGCTGCAAGAGCTTCTGCAATCTCTGTAGAAGGCGTAATAGGATAACCGGCATAAAAAGACACCCCTGCCATAAAGGCACCTTCAACACATGCTTCATTACCCTGTAACAACTGATAATTTCCTTTTTTTTTCAAATTATTTCACCTCCCACGGATACACTTCAATAGCCAGGTCAGGACATCTCAAAACACAGAGCCTGCAGTTAATACATTCATCTTCATTCTTAATATCAGGTTTACCAAGTTCACCTGCTTCATAAACATGTTTCGGGCAGTAATGAATACATATTCCGCAACCCTTGCACCAGTCGTAATTAATTTCTATGGTAAATTTTTTTTTCTCTTTTATTGATGACAAAATAATAGATTTTACCTGTTACGGTAAATCCTTCCCCCCCTTCTTTAATACGTAACGCGTAACACGTGACATGAGGATTACCTGTCGTATAGAATTCGACAGTAATAGAAGTACTACCTTCTAAAATCAGAAAATAGTGACTGATATCAGTGACCTGTGACCAGTTATCAGTTACCAGTGAGCAGTTACAGTTATATTACTGCTCACCGGTCACCGGTCACCGCCATTCACTTCTCACCTTATCCACGACCTGGCTCATTATCTGTGCTGCATGAATACGTATATTTTCATTTTCATCTTCCAGACCTTTATCTAAATAATCGAAAACCCTGTTTATATTATGTTCTTCTGCAACAGTCATAAGAAGGTTAAGAGCTTCAATTCTTATTTCCGGTTCCTGTGCTTTATAAAGCTTTTCTATATAAGAGAATATATTCCTGTTTCCGGTAAAATCCTTGAAAGCCAGAAAATCTTCAGATCCAATAGTTATGGTTTCTATTACTTTTACTTTTACACCATAAGGTATATCGACAGAACAGATAACATTCAGAAGGGGGAAGCTGGTTTTTCTTATAAGACGTTTAATAGGCATAAGAAGATCTCTATGACAGAAAAGAAGGGGCAGTTTTTCTTTCTCACAGAAAGATTTTACTGCATTTTCCATAGCATTAACAAGTAACTCTTCCGATTTATCATCAAGGATAAGAATATTTCCTTCAATATGTCTCTCTACAGATTTTAAAAGTTCTTTTTCAATAGAACCTTCCAGAGAAAAGACCTCTATCTCTCCTTTCTGGTTCTGATATTTTTTTGCACTTGCAAGGGACTGACGGACATAAAGAGTAAGTTCATCCGTATCTTCCGTTATGGCAGAATAATCTCCCAGAATTTCCAGTATGGAAGGTAAATTTCTTATAGAAATATTTTCAGAAAGAAGATTTTTCAGTACCTTTTTCAATTCGCCAAGACTGAACATATGTGGATAAACCTCTTTAATAAGAGAAGGATGAGTTTTCTCAACAAATTTCAAAAGATGGGCTACTTCCTGCCTTCCAAGAATATGAGGAGCATATTTTCTGACGACCTCTGTTATATGTGTGGCAATAACACTCAGAGGCTCAAAAATCATACATTTTTTCTCTTCTGCTTCTTTAATATGTTGAAGGTCAATCCAGATTGCAGGCATACCAAAGCCCGGTTCTTTACATTTATAACCTTCCATAGTATCTATAATATGTTCCGGCCCTACAGCCAGAAGTTTATCCAGAAATATTTCTCCGTAAGCAACTTCTCTGTCATATATTTTCATTATATAACCATTTGAATTGATATGATAGGAATCTTTAAAGCGAACCCCCGGCAATACCAGTCCCAGTTCAGAAATTATATGCCTTCTTATAGAATTTATTCTTTCTAACAGCTTCGCTCCCTGGTTAGGGTCTACCAGCAGGAGAAGACTTCTGCCAAGTTCCAGTGTTATGGGGCTGACAGGTGACATAACCGGCTCTTTTTGTTTTTTCCCAGTGTCACCTTTCGGGAGGAGTAATAAAGGTTTTCCTTTTTCTTCTCTGGCAAAATCTTCTCTTATTTTCTTTACTTCTTCTTCCAGTTCAGGAAGTGCCAGGTCTGAAATTTCATAATAATTACCGCCGAAAAAAATATATTCAGGACTATCATGGGCAATACTCAGGCCTGTACTGTAATTTTTAAAGGCTTCATTTTTTTTCTTTTTTCTATAATAACAAAGAGAAAGGCCAAAATAAAAACCGGAAAAATCTTTAATATTCTGTAAACATTCTCTGTAATGCTGTTCTGATTTTTCAATCTGTCCTGACAGGAAATAGACAAGACCGATATTATGAAGGGTAGTTTTCTCATATGGATTTATCTCAAGAGCTCTGTAATAATAAGAAAGAGCTTCTATGTAATTTTTCCTTGAACAATGTTCTACATTCTTGATTTCATCTTCTTTAAAATTCAAATTTACCAGTATATTTGTCAGTTCCTCTTTAGAAAACATACTATTTTTCAAGGATTCTATTATTTTGAATTTATCATCTATAATCTTTTCTCTTACATCTTCTATGGTTTTTTCATTGATTTCATACCATACTCTGCCTTTTATAAGTGATATATCTCCCAGTCCTCTCAGGGCATATACATCTTCAGGATTAATTCCGAGAGCCATTCTATGATATTTTTCCGCTTCGGAAAATTCTTTAGCTTTAAGACAGACTTTACCAAGGGCATTAAGAGCATAAACATCTCTGCGGTTGGTCTCGATTGCTTTTAAAAATTCTTCTCTCCCTTCTTTGAGTTTACCATCCTTTAAATAAATATTACCCAGGTTATAATGAACTTCACCATCACCACTGTCCAGTTCAAGGGCTTTATTATAATATTTATAAGCTTCGTCGAATTTTCCGCGGAAATGATTTATTCTGCCAATCCTGAAAAAAACATTTTTATTAATTTCACCCTTCTGAATCATCTGTGTATATCTGTTATACTCTTCCTCAATATCATGAAGAGAAGGATTATAAAAAGAATCCTCCTTAATTTCAACATCATCCTTCTTCTCTTCCAGAAGTTTTAACGGTGGCAATGAATTTTTTATTGCCTTCAGGTTTTTATCCATAATAAATACTCCTTCCTTTGTATCGTGACGCGTGAAGTGTCACGCGTAATTTGCTATCACCACAGATAAAATAAAAAACTTTCT
>JBEHWP010000211.1:0-9058 GCA_040217665.1 Vulcanimicrobiota bacterium | reverse complement strand
GAATATCATAATCTGCAGTATTTTTATCTTTTCCGGCTCCAAGTAGTATGACTGCTTTATTTTTCCCCTGACCTGTAATATCTCCCGTAAAACTTATCCTGTCCGCCCTGTCAGGCCAGAAATCATAATAACTTTCTCCCTGCCAGATTTTTTCCGGGTGGTTAAGTGAAAATTTCCAGACGGCGGGGGAAAGTTTCCCTCCGTAATTATAGATACTGTTTGATAAATTCACGGTCTGAACAAGAGCTATAAGTTCGTCTTTCCCGTCTTTATCCAGATCCCCTGCAGAAATGGATCTTATATCATTATTGCCTAACCGGTAAATTTTTTCTTTAAACGTACCATTTTCCAGTGAGTAACAGTAAAGAAATCTTCTCTGGGCAACGAGTAATTCCCTGCTTCCGTCGCCGTTCAGATCGCCTGTTACTGCCCCGGGAGAACAGTCATATTTTTCAAGATTGCCTGTTCTGGCAATTTCAATCCATTTTCCATTTTCTCTGTTCATTATGCTGTAATAGTAAACCGAACTGAGTCTGTATTGCTCCAGAACTAATTGTTCCGAACCTTTATGTAAGAAATCTTCTGCCATTACCGGCTTACCGGAAGGATCAATAGACCACAGACTCTGTGCCTTCATCTTTATCTTATCGTTATTATTTAAAGATTCCATCTCCTGTATATATTCTGCGGCTTTCTCTGCATATTTATCACCTGAATGATTGAGTTCGAGATATTTATGAAATTCTTCAAGAGCTTTTTCATAATTATTTATATTGTAATAACTCACGCCTTTATCATAATTAACTTCATTTCTGGAAGGATCTACAGCCAATATCTGGTTGAAGAGCTTTAAAGATTCTTCAAAAAGTCCTTCTTCCTGATAATTAAGACCCAGATTATAATATGATGGTATATGATTATTATCTGCTTTAATGGCATTTTTATATGACTCGTCCGACATGGCCAGATCTTTTAACATATAATAAGCGTTACCCATATTATAATATGCATCTGCACATGTCTGATCCATGGAAACAGCTTTTTTATAATACTCTATAGCCTTAAAATAATCTCCCTGTCTGTAATATTCATTGCCCATGTTATAATATTCTGCTGCAGTTTCTGCTCTTACCGGCACAATAAGCGATAATAATATAAATATTATAAATCCTGTTATTATATAAAATTTCATATTAATAAAATTCCTTTTATTTAGCGCCGTATTTCTGAAGGAGTCTCACAGTATCTTCCCTGCCCCACAGTATTGCCAGATCCAGAGGGGTATAACCGTAAAAATTTCTCATATCAATTATTGCTCCTTTTTTTATCAAAAGGTCTGCTAAACTGTAAAAGCCGTTTTCTGCCGCCTTATGAAGAGGAGTATTTCCTTCTCTGTCCTGAAGATTAACGGATGCGCCATGTTCTATAAGAAATCTCGCAGTATCCAGCCTGTCAGGGTTATAATCACAGTAACCGGCAAGGTAATGTAATGGAGTATCTCCGTAAATATTAGCGGCATTTATATCTGCTCCGTTATATACAAGAGCTTTTACATCGGAAAAATTATTTACTCTGCTATGGAGAAGAGTTGTACCTTCGGAATTTTTAAAGTAAACATCCAGATTATCGAATAGTATTTTAGCTTCTGCTATTTTATCATCCAGTTCTTTAGATGAAGGATTAATCTTCAGAGCTTTAATATAACATTCTATAGCCTCTGTATATCTTTTATCAGAGAAAAAACTGTCTCCTCTTGTATCCCAGTAACCCGGCATATCAGGTGTTACATTATAAGTATTATAATTACTGAAATCCTGATTTTTAATCTCATCTGAAATATTCATTCTTCTATCTATTTCGGATATTTTATCGGGAGATTTTTCTTCTAAAAATTCCGTATTTGTCTCTGAAAAACTTTCTATATCGGGAGAATTTTCTAATCTTCTGCCGGAAGAATCTAGAACGACAGGTTTATCAGGAGCATTATCCTGTCCGGGAGAAAAATCTCCTGTACCGGCATAAGACCGTCCGGTAAATAATAAAATAAAAATAATACTTAATATATACTTCATAAATATTATGAATTCTATAAATCTTTTATATATTCCTTCCTTCATACTCAGTACGGCAACAGGTAAATTGGTAAAAAAAAATATGGCACACTTTTCTGTCACCGGACGGGCTCCAGAGGAAAAGATTTGCTAAATGTTAACAAAAATTTAATAAAAAAGACTTTTAATTTACCCTCTTCATAGTTATAATTTATAATAGAAATTTTATAAGTACATTTAGGAGGATTTATATAATGAACATCAGCGGAATAAATGATAAGATAAATGTTCCCGTACAGATAAAAAAACAGGCCGGCGGGAGCGAAGAAGTTTCAAATACAAAAGACCAGGTTACACTGGGAAGCTCAAAACCTGAAAAAGAAATCACATTTTTAACCTATCTGGATGGTTCAAACAATCTTGAATCTATGATTATGCAGAATCTGAAGGATATGGAGAAGGTAGGTTCTACAGATAATGTAAATGTGGTAGCCCAGCTCTCCCGTTTCCAGGTTCCATCTCTTACGAAATATTTCTTCGGTGAAGCATTAAAACAGGTTATAAATAACGAAGCCTTCGGCAAACTCCTCACAGAAGAAACAGGAGATGCAGAAGGAGTAGCTCAATTCCAGGAAATGTTCAGAGAAGGAGCAATGGCCGGCCATATGGCAGAATCCATACTTTCTTCAAGCCCTCCCCTCATGCAGGGTATGACAGAATTAATCACAGGTCTTACCACACAGGTTCTGGAAGATAAAGACATTGTAAACATGGTTACCACAGTAGCCTATGAACTGGCACAGACCATGTTAAAACCTGATGAGAAAGAAAAAGGATCTGTCACTATGGCTGCAGGAAACAGTCAGAAGAATGAAGTAAACAGGTTATCAAAACATATGATGAATGCCATAAAAAAATTCATCTATGAAAAAATGGACAGCGAACAGGTTTTATTTGTAGATAAACCATATACGGGAGGAAGTCTCTTAAAAGCAAAAGGTAAGGATTTCGTTCCAAATAATGAGCCGGAATGGATAGGCGCAAGAAGATATTTTGTCACTAAAGGTGATGACGAAACAAAAATAAATTCTAAAGTAGTAGAGGATATGGGATTTGTTAATATGGGAGAGCCGGCGACCCTTACAGATTTCCTTGTATGGGGTATGAAAAACTATCCTGCAAAGAAATATGTAATACTCATGAGCGATCACGGAGCAGGTTTTCTCGGAGGTTTTGAAGACAGAGAAAAAATGATGACCCTTCCGGAAATAGGACAGGCACTGGCAGAAGCTGAAAAACAGACAGGAGTGAAACCTGAAGTAGTCATTTTTGACTGCTGCCTTATGGCACAGCCTGAAGTAGCATATGAACTTAAAGACAGAGCACATACTATGATAGCCTCTGAAGAAACAGTGGGAGGCATCGGTATGCCTTATGTTCCCATGTTGAATAGTATGAATAAACTTGCAGAAGAAGGAAAAGCTACGGCAGAAAACATATCAAAAGGCATAATAGAAGAATGTGATAAAACATCTGCAAAATCTACAACTACCTTCTCTGCTATCGATCTCAGTAAAATGGACAGTGTAAAAGCATCTATTGATAATCTGGCAGAGGCTCTTATGAATACAGATGCTGACAGAAAGATTATAAAAGATGTACTCCATGATACTACTTCTTACAGCCAGAGATCATCGTCTGCTCCTTACAGAGACTATAGAGATCTGGGACATCTTGCAGATAATATACTGAAATCAAAGGATATTACAGACCCAAAACTAAAAGAAGCGGCACAGGACATAAAGAAAGTTATTTCTGAAGCTGTCATTGCAGAAGAACATATAAAAGATGACGAAGATTATGCTTCTTCTCAGGGACTGGCTATCTATGCTCCCAAAAACAATAAGTATATGAATGAAAAACTTTATAACAAATATAAAGATACAGCTATGTCAAAAGATGGTAAATGGGATGAATTTATAGAAAAACTCACAGACATAACACAGAAAATTATGAAAGAAAAGGAAGAAACCGGTAAATCCAGAAAACCATCCTTCATAGAACTGCCTGACAGACATTAAATGTCAATGACCCCGCCCACAGGTGGACGAGATTTTCTGGTAAGATTCTATAAAAATTTTCAAAGAGGGGATAAATTATTTATTAGATAAATTGCCTTTAGTTAATTTTTTATCTAAAGCTTTATCTTACGCCTACCTTTAAATGATCCCCTGTCTGGTTTTTACGGTAAAAATTCTTATTAATTTTTTCAAAATGTAATCTTCCTAATAGTATGATATAAATAAAAAATTTATAATAAATGAAATAGTACATTTATAATAAGCATTAGAGGTGATGAGAAACATGGATTTACAGGAAAAAAACAAAAAATCTCTCAAGGATTTTAAAAAGTGGTTACGAAGAAAAAAAGAAATGGAAGAAGCCAATACTCACTTTGTTAAAGACGATGAAATAATGGAAATATGTTCCAGGCAATATGTAAGGGTTAAATCCTCTCCTTTTGTCCGTAATCTTAACAGTAACAACTAGTTACATCTGCATCAAAGACAAACTTCAATGTAAAACTTCAATAATAAGAGTTCTTCAATGACTCGGTGATTTTATAATGTTTATGGTATTTTATTCATAAAGGCCGGTTTATGCCGGCTTTTATGATTCTTACATGGTAATTTTATTCATTGACTTATAATTGTTGTTATGTTATATATGGTGAGTGGTGAGTCATAAAGTGAAAAGTGAAATGAAACCTTTTAACATATTATTAATAGAAGCAGTGGTGCCGGAAAGAAGCAGAACTTCCATAGAACTTGCCCATCCGATAGGGCCTATGTATCTGGCATCATGTCTTCGCGAAGATAATAGAAACAGATATATAGAAATATTTGATACAAAATTATCTGCCGATGTGGCAGGCGACATCAGAAAATATATGAGAAAAGTAAAGCCTGATCTGGTTGGTATAAAAGCTTACTCAAGGGATGCGGATCTGCTCGCACTGCTGGGGAGACTCATAAAAAGAATAAATGAAAAATGTATAATTGTAGCAGGAGGCCCCCATGCAAATGCAAAAGAGAAAGAACTACTGGAAAATCATTTTATAGATTTCTCTGTACTCCATGAAGGAGAATTAACCTTTGTAGAACTTGTAAAGAGTCTGGAAAGAAAAGAAGAAACAGATCATATAAAAGGAATCATTTACAGACAGAAAGGACATATAATAAAGACTCATCCCAGGGATTTTATTGAAGATCTGGATAAAATTCCCTTCCCTGCCTATGACATGACAGACGATCCCAGATATAATCAGAGATATTATGAATATCTGGATAAAGATAAAAAATATCCCGATGCAGTTCAGGTAAGACCGAAAGCAATGACCATATTTACCTCAAGAGGATGCCCCTATAACTGTATATACTGTCATAATATATTCGGGAAGCATTTTCGTGCAAGGTCAGCAGAACATGTATGGAAAGAAATGAAACTTTTATATAACGATTACGGAGTAAAGCAATTTTTTATATGGGATGATATCTTTAATATTGATAAAGAAAGAGCTTCTAAAATATGTGATTTTATAATAGAAAGCGGTTATGATATAAAACTTGCCTTTCCCAATGGTCTGAGAGGTGATCTTATGGACAGAGACCTTATATTCAAACTTAAAGAAGCAGGCACATTCTTTATAACATATGCCATAGAAACAGGCTCTCAGAGACTCCAGAAATTTATAAAAAAGAATATGAATCTTGAAAAACTGAAGGAAATAATCACAATAACTTCTAAAGAAGCAGGTATAGTCACACAGGGTTTTTTCATGTTCGGATTTCCCACTGAAACAAGAGAAGAACTTTATATGACCATAGATTATGCTGTAAAATCAGATCTGGATTTTACATCTATGTTCATAGTTAATCCCTTCGAAGGTACAGAACTTTTTAATATGGCAGTCAGTCATACAGGTGTTAAAGAATATAAGTTCGATTATTATAATGCAAATTACAGTCTTGCAGAAGTTTCTATTGAAGAATTAAAAGAGATCCATAAAGAGGGACAGATAAAATTCCACACACCTGAAAGGGTGGACAAGGCGTGGAAAAAGGTCAGATATTTCAGAGAACATTAGGGCATGTTCAAAAATAAATTATAGTTTTAAAAAAGTGCAAAACTATAGTCTAAATAAAAGGATTTTTTTTACTGAAAGTTGAACTATTGCTCAAAACAGAATTTATAATTTTTTTACTACCCCGGACTTATTAAGAGGGAAATAAATCAAAAGTAAACATCGTAATTGTAATCTAAAATCTTATTTATAAGGAGAGGTTAAATGAAAAAGCATCTGTTGATTATCACAATCATGTCGTTTCTTATACTCTTATCCGGATGCGGTATCTTATTTACCGCTATAATCCAGGCTATTGCAGGCTCTTATGCAGGATTTGTTTTTATTCCTGCAGCTATTGCAGCAAAAGAAAACAGTCCAAAATACGGTATGGTTCTCCTTACAGAGAATCTTCCTCCTGAAGGATATAAACCTGCTTCAGGAGCAACGGTTTATATAGAAGGAACCCTTATAACAACTCAAACAGGGGATAACGGTTATTTTAAATTAACAGATGTACCTGCAGGTATAAAAGATGTGAAAATAACATATCCTGAATTTTTGCCTCTTGAAGAACAAATAGTAGTAACTGATCCGAATGCAGGTGTTTCAACCTTTAATACCCTTAAAATTATACCGCAAAATGTTCTTATGCCTGTAGGCATAGGAGGAATTCTGGAATTTACTGCCTATGGAGAGACACAGGGAACCATTCCGGTCATACCTGACACAAACTGGTCTGTCGTAAATGACATAGGCACAATAGATAAATACGGTATTTTTACCGCTACCAAAGCAGGAACAGGACTTATTGTAGCAACTGCCGGTTCTAAAAGGTCGGAAGTAGCAGTAACTGTAGTGGAAAAAGTCGGAACTATTAAAGGGCAGGTAACATATAAAGGCAACCCTGTCAGTGACGGGCAGATAAAAGTAAACGGTACAAATCAATACACAATGACAGACAGCAACGGCAATTATATACTCCCCGGCATACCTGCCACAGAGGTTACTGTAACAGTCTCTTCATCATCTGCAGGAAAGAAAGGTTATATCACAGTAACAGTCCCTGCCGGCAGTGAAGTAACACTTGATATAAATCTCGAAGAGGTCACTCCTGTACCGGACCCTCTCACACCTGTTCCGACAGGTACCCCTGTTATGCCGGTAGGAAACATTCAGGGAAAACTTCTGGAATATGACGGGTCTACACCTGTAGTTAACGGCTATATCCTTTTTTACAGTTACCTCTATCCTGCTATGAGGGAAAACAAAGCGAATCCAAATGCAATAACTATTTCTGATCCGAACGGCCTGTATATTTTTACAGGTATCCCCCAGGGCTCAGGCCTTATAGAATGCTGGAGGAGTGAAAGTGACTACACGGCAGATCCGAACAATCCTTTTGCAAGGTCTGAAGTAAATGTAGTCAACGGAACCACTGTAATTGATATAAAATCTCTTTATCCTCCGACACCGACTCCGACACCTGCCGTGACTGCCACACCTACCCCTGGCTCTGCCTACTGGAATACAAACATAAAAGTAAGTAATGTCACGAGTGTACCTGCAGGGGCTTTTCCCCGTATATCTATAGACTCGTCAGGCAATGCCTACGCCGTATGGACTGATAACAGAAATGGCAATATGGATATTTATTTTTCTTACAGGCCTTCAGGCGGTATATGGGGAACAAATGTAAGAGTAGACGATGATTCAACAGGGAACAATGCACAGAACCCTGATATATCGGTAGACCCCGCAGGGAATGCCTGCGCCGTGTGGGTAGATGAAAGAGACGGCGGGACAAGCCCTCATATCTATTGTTCAAAAAGACCTGCAGGAGGAACATGGCAAACAAATGAAAAGGTTGATGATAATACAACACCAACTACAGTGAGAAATCCTTCTGTAGCATTTTCTTCTACTGGAATTGCCTGTGTAATATGGGTTGATGGGAGAAGATCCACTGAAGCACCGCCTACAAATCCTGATATTTATTATGCTTATAATTCAGGAGGCAGCTGGATAAATCAAAGAGTAACCTGGGATAAAAATACCACTGCGCTGGTAAGCTCTCCTGACATAGCAATATATGAAAGTGCCTCAGGTCTTTATGCAATATGGGCAGACAGAAAGAATGGTTATGACGAAATATATGCATCCTATTCATTATTAGGTTCAGTATGGCAGACACCTGTAAAAATAAGTGACGGCCCATCAGGAAGCAATGCTCTCGCTCCGAGAATAGCAGTAGACTCATATGGGAATGCTTATGCTATATGGCATGATCAGAGGAATGGTGCTGCAAATCCTGATATTTATTTTTCTTACAAACCTTCAGGCCAACCATGGGGAACAAACGTAAGGGTAGATGATGCTCCCGGTACAACTCTGGTAGGGTTACCTGATGTAGGAGTCGACGCTTACGGTAATGCTTATGCAGTATGGTCTGACAATAGAAACGGGAACTGGGATATTTACTCATCCTTCAAACCTTCTGGAGGTGTCTGGGGGGCAAATGAGAGAGTAGATGACGCTCCAGGAACGACTAATGTAGAAGAACCTGCCATAGGGGTCTGTTCTTCAGGGAAGGCACAGGTAATATGGGAAGATCAGAGAAATGGCAGTAACGAAATCTATTCTTCTGAAAGTAAATAAATTAATCTGAAAAGTGAAAAGTGAAAAGCGAAAAACAGGTAAAATCCTATTTTTCACTTTTCACTTTTTATTCTGCAGAAAGAATGGTAGTGTAAAAAATTAGCTGGTTTTAAAGAAAGCAGTAATAATAAGAGTATAAAGATGTAAAATTTAAAAAAAGCATAAAAATTGTTGTAATAAAAGAGGACTTGACAGGAAGATAAAAAAAATTCCTAAAAAAAACACT
>JBEHWP010000210.1:0-9098 GCA_040217665.1 Vulcanimicrobiota bacterium | reverse complement strand
TCTTCTCCGTTCGTTATAAATATTCAACGACACAAACATCTCAATCACGGTAATCCTGACAATCCCATAAATCACGGTCATTTATTATGTCCCGCATTGTTATGACAGGATGTACAATCAAGTTTCTGGATATGCAGGTTCTCTATTTCTCCTACCATATGTTCATGACATCTCCTGCAATTTCTTTCTACAATTTTCTTGCTTGTAGGCCCTATTTTTATAGGTTCGGGGAAATTTCCTGCAGTAAAATAGTAACTGTGTTTCATACCAATAAGGCCTTTTGCAGGATATTTATAAACTATTTCATGAGGCACATGACAGTCATTGCAGGTAGTAAAGGCATGATGGGAGGAATTTCGCCAGCCATCATAATGTTCTCTCATGACATGGCAGTTTATACAGGCTTCCGGTTTATCGAACATATAGGAATAACCCTTTGCATAATAAAAGGTATAAAAGCCTGTTCCCATTAACATGCCAAGAAAAATCAAGGTTAATTTTCTCAATAATTTATCCATATTTTATCTAAACTTTAACATCAAAATTTCAAACAACAACTAGAGAAGGATTTACATTCTATAAGTTCCCCAATAAATCCTGTGTAAATTTTCAAATATCTCTTCACCTCTGAATATAATGAAGAAGTGTTAAAACGGGATGCCTCAGCGCCATTCTTGGCCCTGAATATTTCATAACGTCTCTGATTTTCTTTCTCATATCATCTTTATAACAGTGAACAGTACATTTAGCGCAGACAGGCTTTTTATCTTTTAAAGGACACAGTTCAAGTCTCATAAAGGCATAATTCAGAAGTTTTTTACAGTCTTCACACAGGGAAAAATCTCTTTTATGAATATCATTACAATATATGGAAATCATGGTTTCAATTGTCTTTTTTTCCCTGTCCATTTTTGTCTTCATAATCTGAATTTTCCAATCATTTATTTATATACAATTCATTTTATTGAAAAAGAAGGGCTTTTCATAATCACCTTCCTGATAAAATATGTAAGGGCGGTACTTTTCGGCCCGCCCTTATCTTAAAAATTAATTCTTTAAAATTGCTTTTAAATCTTCATCTACAGTAGAAATAGGTTTTATGGCAAACTTGTCTACCAGAACCTGCAATACAGTCGGTGTTATGAAGGCAGGTAAACTGGGGCCGAGTCTTATATTTTTGATACCGAGATGTAACAGTGTAAGAAGTATACATACAGCCTTCTGTTCATACCAGGAAAGAACCATGGAGAGGGGGAGACTGTTTACATCGGTATTAAATGCTTTAGCTAAAGCTACCGCTACCTGAATGGCAGAATAGGCGTCATTACACTGGCCCATATCGAGCAATCTCGGAATGCCTCCGATATCGCCGAAATCCAGCTTATTAAAGCGATATTTTCCGCAGGCAAGGGTCAATATGACACAATCTCTGGGCACTTTCTGAGAGAATTCGGTATAATAATTTCTTCCAGATTTTGCACCATCACAGCCGCCAATAAGAAAGAAGTGCTTTATGGCTCCGTCTTTTACTGCCTGTATGACCTTATCTGCAACACTCATTACAGCATTATGAGCAAAACCGACCATTATTGTCTTTTCCTGTTCATCTTCCTTAAATCCTTCTGCCTTAAGGGCAGCTTCTATGACAGGCGTAAAATCTCTGTCTTTAATATGGGTTACACCGGGCCATCCTACAAGACCGCATGTAAATATTCTATCTTTATAAGTATTTTTAGGTTTCTGTATACAGTTAGTAGTCATGACTATAGCACCGGGAAATTCATCGAATTCCTTCTGCTGATTCTGCCATGCACCGCCGTAATTTCCGACGAGATGTTTATATTTTTTAAGCCCGGGGTATGCGTTTAAAGGAAGCATTTCACCATGAGTATATACATTAATTCCTTTTCCTTCTGTCTGCTTTAAAAGTTCATCCATATCTTTAAGATCATGGCCTGAAGCTAAGATACATTTACCTTTAACTGCGGTAACACGAACCTTTGTAGGTTCAGGATGACCGTAAGTCTCAGTATTGGCTGCATCCAGAATTTCCATAGCTTTAAGGTTTACTTCACCGCATTTTAAAATCATAGGAAGCAGATCATCTACGGAAGAGGGATTACCTGCGAGGAAATCCAGTGCCTTATGGAAATAGGCATAAACTTCTTCATTTTCTTTACCGAGTATGGCGGCATGATCGCCGTAAGCGGCAGTTCCTTTAAGCCCGTAAATCAGAAGGAAATGAAGGCCCGCAATAACATCTCCCTGTAATTCCATAAGTTTTTTTATACCTGCATCTTCACTCTGTTTCAGGAGTTCTTCTTTTGTAGCTCCAGGAATAAAAGAAGCAGGCCCTTCCAGTTTTTCAGGTGTAATATTTTTTGATTTACATGCTGACTCATAAAGATTTTTTGCTTTATCCCTCAATTTTATTCCCGTAACGATCCAGTCTTTAATACGATCTTCATCAAAATTAACATTTGTGATTGTCGTAAAAAGTGCTTCCAGGATAAATTTGTCAATTTCATGATCTTTTACTCCCAGTTCTCTTGCCCTGTGGGCATACATGGAAATCCCCTTACATGTGTATATAAGAAGATCCTGCAGATTTGCCGTTCTTTCATCTTTTCCGCATACTCCCATAACAGTGCAACCTGTTCCTTTTGCCGTCTGTTCACATTGATAACAAAACATACTCATTATTTTTTTGTCTCCTTTCAATTTGTAACATATTCTCAACCGATTAAAAATAAAAATCCATAGCCAGGACTTTTTAAAATCACCTCCCAAAAATTCTAATATGCTCTATTTTTAAACAATAATTTATTCAGTGTCCATATTGTCAGGCTTTCTATCTTTACAGACTTATATCAGATCGAAAATTTTCGTTCCTGTCAAATAATCTCTTACCTGAGTATTTATCCTATTTAAATCTCCCAGAATACACTTCGTTCCATCACATATAGGATTACCGAGCAGGCAATGAGTGGCTAAAAGAGGGCCGTCTATAGCCTCATAAATCTGAAGAAGGGTAACATTTTCTTTATTCTTCCCTATTTTAAAACCACCTTTCGGACCTCTCACCGAAACTATAAAAGCTTCCTTTTCAAGCCTTTGAAGCACCTTTGACAGGTGATCTCTGGAGGCATTCAGCAACACAGCAATATCTTTTGTTGTAAAGATTTTATCCTTATTTTTTGCAAGAACTACCATAGTATGCAATGCCAGAGATGCTGCTTCAGATATTTTTATTACAGAAGACAATTTATTATCCCCCTAATACTGGTATAGTAGTACTATTATACCAGTATAAAAAATAAAAGTCAATATGACTTATAAAAAATTTATTTCCACCTTCAGGAATAGCTACCGGTCAGTGTTTCACCATAGAAAATGTAAAAATAGAGGAATATTGTTAATTTGATAGAATAATAACATTTCATTTATTTTAACGATAAGGAGATGTTTTTATAATGGAAACAAAGAAGAAGTACATAGGTCTTATGGATCCAAATCACTATGCTTTTCTGAGATCTCTTGAAAATCTCATAGCCCATATTGATCCGAAAATAAAGATTAAATCACAGGAATATGATGTAGTAACAGAAAGGGTAAAGTGTAAACCCTATGATGTTCTGAACTCGGCGGAAACAAATTTTGATGTCATAATGAACAGAGGTTCCCACTGGAATCCTCACAGAAACAGTCTGTTTACAATACTCTCCACAAAGGTTCACCTGATCTACAATATGTTTTCTTTTAAAACTATTGATAAAAATTCCGGCTACGGCCAGATGAGTGAACTGGGTATAAATATACCTCCCACATGGGCTATTCCCCAGCAGGATTATTCAGAACTGGATGATCCGAAAATAAAGGTGCCCATCCACAAGGATCTTATTTTTGAGGATCATGAACTTTTCAACTTGCAGGACCTCGGAGAAAAAGTAGGTTATCCTGCCTTTTTAAAGCCCCAGGACGGAGGCGGCTGGGTTGGAGTGGAAAGGGTTACAAACGGAGAGGAATTACAGAAAGCCTATGATAAATCAGGAGAAAAACCTCAGAATCTCCAGCATGGTATAAATTATAAAGAATTCGTCCGTTCAGTCGGTATAGGCCCTCAAATAATGCCGATGCATTACAATGCAGACTCCAAATATTCCCATGACAGATATATAAGAAGTGCGGAAAAAGCTATAGAACATAATTTCATTACAGATGCAGAAAGAAAAGAAATAGTCCAGATAATAAAGATAATAAATGCTTTTTACGGATGGGATCACAATTCCTGCGAAGCTTTAATATCTAAAGACGATGATAAAATCTACGTCATAGACTTTGCCAATGCCTATCCTGACAGTGATGTCATATCACTTCATTATTATTTCCCCGGCGTTGTAAAAGCCATGGCAAAATGGCTTATATACTGCGCTTTCCATCCGAGACATCAAAAGCTCAATTTTATGAATGAATGGAGCAAATACTACAAGGTTCTGGAAGAGGCAAAGAAAAAAGGTCTTTCCTATCAGGAAAAACTGGATAAATATGAGAAGATTGCCGATGACTATTTCGAAACAAAAAAATTCAATGAATTCTGTGAAGAACACCTGGCAGATTTCGATACAAAAGCTCTTGAATATTTTTCAGGTGAAAAATTCGAAGCAGTCCTGGAAGAAGCTGTAAGAAGATATTTCAGAGTTCCTGCTGAAGTACCTGAGAAAATGGCTCATTACAAAGGACTTCACAGGTTCTGGATACACTGCGAGAAAAGCAGACTGGGTATAAAATAACAATATAATGCAGGGGCAAACATGTAAAAAGCCCCTGCATTTCTTTATAATTTAAAGGTATAGAAACTGTCATTCAACTGAATTTATGAAAAAAATATGTTTCCTTTTACTTATCTTAATTAGTCTTCTGTCTTCCTGCAGGAGGGAAACTGTTATAAATACGCCTGTTCCTGCTCCTACTCCTGTAAGTACAGCAAAAGAAAAGCCCCTTGTATTGAGTTGTATACCGATAGAAAGTGAATTAAAACTTATAGAAGGGTGGCAACTGCTTGCAGATTATATTACGGACCGGACAGGTATCCCGGTAGAAGTAGATACAAAAAAATCCTATGAAGATATTATAAACGGATTGAAAAACGGAGAAGTTGATATGGCTTATCTGGGAGCCCTTTCCTATATAAAAGCCCATGAGGTTGCAGGCGTAATTCCTATAGTACAGCCAAATTTTATAACAGAAAAAGCTCCTACCTACAGAAGTTGTATTATTGTAAGAAAAGACAGCGGCATCAAAAAATTTGCCGATCTGAAGGGTAAAAAATTTGCTTTTACCGATAAAGATTCCACATCAGGTTATCTTATACCTGTATCTATGATGGCAGACAGCGGCATTAAAAATTTAAAATTTTTTTCTTCATATCTGTTTACAGGGGATCATGAAGCAGCCTTTCTGGCTGTTTACAACGGCTATGTAGACGGAGGCGCAGTATACAGCAGGTTGTTCCTGGAAAATAAGGATCCAAGACTGAAGGATATAATAATAATAAAAAAATCCGAACCTATTCCTACAGGGCCTATTGTCATCAGAAAAGAAATACCGTCAGAAAAAGTAGAACTTATAAAGAAAGCCTATCTGTCAGTAGGAGGAAGAAAAGAAACAGAAGAAATAAGAAAATTGATTAAAACAAGTCATTATTGCGAAACATCTGATAAAGATTATGATATCATAAGAAAAGCCACAGAGGTTTTCAAGAAAATGGGACAGGATAAAAAATAGTATTATGGAATGGAGGATTCTATAATGATTAAAATGATGGAATTTGTTGGTAATTCAAACCAGAGCTTTGAAGAAGCAATAAAAGGGACAGTGGAAAAGCTCATAGAATCAGGAGAAAAAGTTCACTGGTTTGAGATAAAAGAAGAAAAAGAAGCAGAACCGTCAGAATTTCAGGTAAAAATCGAAGCAGGGGTGGAAAAATAATTTAAGTTATAAAAAGAACTGTCACAAAATTTGTCTGTGACAGTTCTTTTATTGTTACTGAGTTAAGGAATTGTCAGGGAATAACTGCATCATATTTACAGTTTATATAGTAACGCGTCACGCGTGACGCGTGACGGGAAAGGTCAGTAATATTATAGATAAAATTTTCAATAAAAAATTAACAAAAATTTAACTTCTCCTATATTTACTTGTATTTTTTTATATGCTATTTTTAACATGCCATAGTTTCTATTTTGATAATAAAGGTGATGAAACATCATGAATATACAATCAAATGATCAATATTTAATAGCCGGTAATTATGGAACAAAAGCAGGCCAGAGACTGGCAGGGATACAGCAGGCTTCAGTTTCTTCTCAGAAGGTAGATCAAAAAAACCTGAACAGACATCTGGAGGAAACTGCAAAATTCTATAAAGACAGTAATTTTACACACGTTGAAGAAAAGTCTTCTGAAAAAACTAAAGGAAAATCTTCTGATGAAACAGGGGGAACAAAAGAGAAAAAATTCTTTCTCGAAGGTACAACAGACATATATGGCTCTTTACCTGAACCTGAAAAAAGAGACGAACCTCTTTATCCTACAATGGAGAAAAAACTCTTTCCCGCCCTGGATGCAATGGAAAAAACCGTTGAAGAACTGGGCAAACATCCGACACCGGAAGAAGTGGACAGGTCAAATATAAGAAGATTGATAAGAGCTTTCCAACCTGTAGCAGAAGCATTTGAAGGCAGTTATGACAGAAAAGATTTTAAAAAATCTATGAAGAAAATTCAGTCCCTTGCCAGCAGTCTCGGAAAATATAAAGATGTATCCGTTATTGAAACAGAACTGAAAAAAATCTGTCCCGACGGTAAAATACCGGAGAAGATTCAGAAAGAAATTGATGCATACAGAGATAAACAGGCTGAAAATTTCCAGGAAACTTATAAAGACTTTCGAAAAGAAGATATGGATAAGGCCCTTAAGATTTTAAGAAACCCGGAAGAACCGGAAAGCTCAAAGCCACATAAACTGGAAGCAAAAGACAGAGAACTTCTGAGTAAAAATATGGGGGAACTGTTAGACACGGTAGAAGAGGTAGGACTTCAGCATAAAGATCCCGAAACATTTCATGAAGGACGTAAATCTCTGAGGAAACTCCTTAATTCCATGAATGCCACAGAAGATACATTCGGTTTCAGTGAAAAAGATGTAAAAACCATGACAGATCTTGTAAACGTCTACGGCCAGGCACAGGATAAATACATAGCCTATGAATGGCTTCATAAGAATGGATTCAATCAGGAAGCTTCTACAATGATGTCACTTTATGAAGAGAATCAGAAGAAAGCCCTTGAAGAAGCATCGAAATTTATGAAATCGGGAACCCTTGAAAGGGTCAGACAGAATGTTCAGAGTTAAGCTTCATAAAAGTGATAAAAAAATATTTATCTTAATAATTTTTTCTTTCTTTCTATCTGTTTTATTTGCAGGCAAAACAACTGCGGGAGAAGCCATTAAAGAACCTGAATTTACCGGCCCATGCAGCACAGAAATCTATGGCTTAAGGCTCAGGCCGGGCCAGGATTTGAAGGAAGAACTGGATAAATTCGCTAAAAAACATAATCTTGAAGCAGGCTATATTATAACCTGCTGCGGAAGCCTTACCGAAGTCTCTATAAGATTCGCCAATAAAAATGAAACAGCAATATTAAAGGGACATTTCGAAATAGTTTCTCTTACTGGAACTCTTTCTTCTACAGGCGGTTCACATATTCATATATCTATTTCTGACGGAGAAGGAAGAACGTACGGAGGACATCTGATGGCAGGCTCAAAGATTTACACTACCGCAGAAATAGTTCTCGGCAATATAAAAGATGTAAAATTTACAAGGGAAAACGATGAAGATAGCGGATATAAAGAATTGAAATTTTCACGGTGATTTTTTACGGAGACTAGAATCTCATAATGTTTCACGGGATGAAACGAGGTATATAGTTAAAATCTATAATAAATAAAATCAGGCATAATTTTTAACAATGCCCCTATAAGAGCCCATCTTTTTGTTATATAAACTTTATTTTTCTTTTTTTCCAGAGCCATATATATCTGTGTGGCAGCTTTTTCACATGGAGCCACCCAGAAAAGCCCTTCTCCCTTTGCCATGGCAGTATCAACAAAACCGGGTATTATATCTGTTACAGTAACAGGTATCTTCATTTTTACAGCCCTGTGCCTGAGTCCTTCCAGATAATTAGAAACAAAAGCCTTTGATGCGTTATAAGCAGGTCCATCTCCGGCACCTCTTATACCGGCTACAGACGATATGGCAGCAAGATGACCGCCCCCTTTTTTAACGAAATAACGAAAAGCCGCACCTGCCATAGCTGTAAAGCCGGCGACATTGGTCTTTATCGTATCGTATTCCAGACTCCATTCAAGTTCAGGGTTTTCATGGCCGGTACCGGAGCTTATTATAATCATATCGGTGCCATTCATGTCCGAAATCAGTTTTTCCAGGGAACTTATTGCTGTATCGGTATCTGTAATATCAATATATTGAGAATATACTTCACCGGAAAGTTCATTCTTTAATTCTTCAAGAAGATTTATTCGTCTCCCTGCAATACCGACAGTACATCCCTTACGAGAAAATATTCGGGCCAGTTCTTCTCCTATACCTGATGTTGCACCTATAATAATTACTTTTTTCATTTTTTAAACATCACCATTTATTTAAAAGGCAAAATCCATGCCATTTTATTAAAGATTATTAATTTTATAGAGGTGAGCTTTTTTAGAGATAGTTATTTATTTATTTCATTTTACTAAGAGCCTATCCGAAAAGTAATATTTATTTTTACATCCTTCCAGTGGTGAGGCTCTGGAGAAAAAGATATACCGTATTAACAGTGAGTTATAATTAAATAAATGTAATATCGTAGCAGCCTGTAAGAACAGGTTGTTTTGCAGGAGGATTATAGATTTTTCGGAAGAGCCTCACCACTGGAAGGCATTTGATGACTTTTCGGATAGGTTCTAACTAAACACAGTATAAGTGCTGATTTTAATATTTTCATTATATGCCCCCATTTTGAAAGCTG
>JBEHWP010000209.1:0-9114 GCA_040217665.1 Vulcanimicrobiota bacterium | reverse complement strand
AAATTCTGAAAAGACAGGAAGAAGAGGAATTTTTAGCCAGACTGGGAGACTGGAAAATTGTTATAGAGCCTGTGAAAAAGGAAGAATATGAAAAAGAACATGACGATATAATAGATACTCTGGTTAATATTATATCTCCTGTACCTGTAGTTTCCTTGGAGGTAGATGAAGAAAAACATTCTGTTAAAATTTTAGTTGCAGAAAATGATTTGGAAAGTGCTGGGGAAAAGATGAATAAAACTAAATTGCCTGATGTTATGAGTAACTGGCATATAAGTATAGAGCCTTACAGTGTACTGAATGGTGGAGGTGAGTAGTTTGGCTGAAAAAACTAGAGTATATCAATTAGCGAAGGATCTTGGTATCACAAGTAAGGAGTTAATAGGAATTTTGCAGGAATTAAATGTTGACGTTAAAAGCCATATGAGTACTCTCGAGTTCGGAGTATCTGATCAGGTGCTTGATTATCTTACCAGATCAGATAAAGTGACAGAAGGGGAACATTTTCAATCAGAAATAGAAGAGACTGAAGGAGTTGGGGAATACCAGGAACTTCTGTCAAAGAAAGACAGAAAAGACAGGGGAGACGACGAGATTGAAGACCTGGAAGAAGAAGAGTTCCAGGGGGGGAAGAGAAAAATTAGAGATGACAAAAAGAAAAAGAAAAAGAAATGGGAAGGTGACATTTTAGATACAATACTGACTGGAGAAAAAACAAAACCTGCCAAAATTAAAAAGAAAAAGAGACAGGATAAACAGGAGGAAGAAGAGGTAACAGAAGAAAAATTTGAATTAACCAGAATTGTTTATATAGTAGATCCTGTATCGGTTAAAGAACTGGCTACCAGGATGGAATTACCCCCAAATGAATTAATTAAAGAGTTTATTAGAATGAAATTAATGGTCAGTTTAAATCAACTGGTCAGTGCTGATAATGCAGCAAAAGTAGCGGAACGTTTTGGCATTGCTATTGAAGTAGTGGATGCTTATACTGAAGAGATTTTCGAAGAGAAAAAAGAAGAAGTAGAAAATCTGGTTTCCCGTCCTCCTGTAGTTACAGTTATGGGTCATGTTGATCATGGTAAAACATCTTTACTGGATTCCATAAGAGCAACTCATGTTACAGATACGGAAGCAGGAGGTATAACACAGTCTATAGGAGCCTATCAGGTAGAAGTTAACGGACATCGTATAACCTTTATTGATACTCCCGGTCATGAAGCATTTACTCAGATGAGAGCCAGAGGCGCCAATATTACCGATATTGTTGTTCTGGTTGTAGCAGCAGATGACGGAGTTATGCCTCAAACAATTGAAGCTGTCAGTCATGCGAGAGCAGCTAAAATTTCAGGGACTATTCCTATTATTGTAGCGATTAATAAAATAGATAAACCTCAGAGTAATCCGGATAGAGTCAAACAGCAACTGGCTGAACTGGGACTTGTTCCAGAACAGTGGGGCGGAGATACCATTACTGTTCCTGTTTCAGCAAGAACTAAAGACGGCATCAATGATTTACTCGATATGATTTTACTTCAATCTGAAATGTTGGAATTAAAAGCAAATCCTGACAAGAAAGCCAGAGGAACAATTCTGGAAGCCAAACTGGATAAGCAGAGAGGTCCTGTTGCTACAGTAATTGTCCAGCAGGGGACCCTGAGAGAAGGAGATGCTGTCATAGCAGGTCTTGTTTATGGAAAAATAAGAGCAATGACCAATTATAAAGGGGAGCGATTAAAAGAGGCTTATCCTGCTATGCCTGTAGAAATTACGGGGCTTTCCGATGTACCTCAGGCAGGAGATGACCTCTTTGTCTGTGAGAATGACAGAAAAGCAAAACAGTTGGCTACAGGAAGAGCAGAGAAGGTCAGAGAAGAAAAAATGAAATCTGTTAAAAGGGTTACCCTTACAGATCTCTTTAAACAGCTTCAGGACGGTCAGATAAAAGAACTTAATATCATAATCAAAGCCGATACACAGGGCTCTGTTGAAGCTATGACTCAGGCTCTTAATAAATTGAGTACTGATGAAGTAAGAGTCAATGTTATACTCGGAGGCGTAGGTGCAATTAACGAGCGTGACATTATGCTGGCATCCGCTTCCAATGCAATAATTATAGGATTTAATGTAAGATCTGATTCCAACATAGTTAAACTTGCTGAAAATGAAAACATAGATGTGAGATTTTATAGAATAATTTATCAGGCCATTGATGATATAAAGGCAGCTATGGCAGGTTTACTCGAACCTATTTACAGAGAGGTACCTCTTGGGAAGGCTGAAATAAGAGCGACCTTTAATGTCTCTAAAGTCGGTGTAATAGGAGGAGCCTATGTACTGGAAGGTAAAATTACCAGAAGTGCAGATGTAAGAGTTCTCCGTGATAATGTAGTAATATGTGAAGGTAAAATATCATCTCTGAAACGTTTCAAAGATGATGCCAGAGAAGTTCTTGCAGGTTATGAATGCGGAATAGGAGTGGAGAAATTCAACGGATTATGTCCCAAGGATATTATTGAAGCCTATGAATTACAGCCTGTAATGAGAGAACTGTGAGGAACCATGAGAAGTTACAGTAGAACTGAACGTCTTAATAGACTTATAAAAGAAGAGATTGGTGTTATAATCCAGCATCTCAAGGATCCGAGAATAGGTTTTTTAACTGTCCTTGATGTAGAATTATCCAAAGATCTCAGTATTGCCAGGGTTTATGTCAGTGTTTACGGAGATGGTGATGCTAGAAATAAAGCTATGGAAGCTCTTGAAAGTGCTGCAGGATTTATCAGAGGTGAACTGGCAGGAAGGGTGAGGATCAAATCCATACCGGAATTAAGGTTCATCTATGATAAATCGGAAGAAATAAGAGAGCGTATTTCTTCTCTTCTTAAGGAAGTGAAATAGTTTTTTTGAAAATATTTCATGGCAGGTAGTTGTTTCTTATGGTAGATAAACATTTTATTATTGAGCCGGTAAGACAGAGGTTTCTTGAACAGCGTATGAGATCTGTTTTTGAGAGCTTTGGTTTTCGGGAGATTTCCACTCCTACAATAGAACTCGGAGGCAGGCTGGATGACGTTTTTTATTCGAATACTCTTTTCCCCGGTTCAGGACTTATTTATCAGTGTGCAGAATATCCCGGTAATTATACCTTTTTACGTCCCGACCTTACAGTTTCCATAGCCAGAATTGTAGCCACTCATTTTCGCAGTCTTGAAAAACCAATCAGACTTTATTATATTTCCAATTCTTTTCTCTGTGATAAACTGCAGGGAGAAAAGGAAACCTATCATGGAGGCGCGGAAATAATAGGTACAAACAGTCAGGAAGCTGATATTGAGTTACTGATTATGTCATTAGAGGCACTTCAAAAAATAGGTCTTACTGAATTTCAAATGGATATCGGTCATGTTGCTTTCTGGGATATAATATTTAAAGAAGCCGGATTTACCTGTGAAAAAACTGAAAGATTGAAAAAACTGCTTCGTAACAAACGTTTTAATTCCTTTATTAAAGAAGGGGATAGCAAAGAACTGCCTGAAGGTCTGAGGGAGATTATAAATAGCGTTCCTTTCCTGAGAGGTAAATTTGAATTTTTGACTTCTCTTGCAGAACAATATAAACCTGTAGCTGTA
Organism: Vulcanimicrobiota bacterium; assembly: GCA_040217665.1. GTDB lineage: Bacteria > Vulcanimicrobiota > SpSt-956 > SpSt-956 > JAKJGF01 > CALARM01. Next base: position 5,482 of record JBEHWP010000209.1, on the reverse strand, counting down.
TTACTCGGACAGATTACCGATACATGCAGGGTTCTGGACAGTTATGGTCTCGGTGATTATTTTACTGTTGATTTTTCTGTAACAGGTGACCTGCCCTATTATTCCGGATATACCTTTGAATTTTATACAAAAGATATAAATTTATTACTCGGAAGCGGCGGAAGATATGATAAATTACTCGGCCAGTTCGGATACAATTGTCCTGCTACAGGTTTTTCAATTAATATAGGAAATGCCATTAAAGCACTTGAAAAATGTCAGTCTTTTTCCATGGCTGGCGGAAAACCCGATTTTTTTATAACAAGAGATGGCAGTTCTGTAATGACATTGTTCAGGATTGCAAGAGAATTACGGAGAAAAGGTTTTCTCGTTGAAATTGAGATAACAGATAGATGTCTGGAAGAATCCCTTGATTATGCACGAAACAGAGAAATAAAGAGTGTTATAATTCTTGGAAGCACCAATCTTCAGGAAAAACAGATCCTGTTAAAAAATATGGAAACAGGTGATGAAACAATAATTGATTTCAATGAGTTTTTGCTTTGAAAGGTAGCTGTCAGACAGCGTTTAGAGAAAACTGGCTGATGTTATCATATCTCGCATTACGCACATTATGCGTCATGTGTCACGATTGGAGCATATATGAAACCTCTGTCTATTGCTTTACCTGCAGGGAAACTGCTTGGCCCTGCTATGGATTTTCTTGCTAGATCGGGTATAATCTGTGATACTCTTTCCATGGACGAAAGGCATAAAATTTATTTTGATAATAAACATAAATATAAACTTATTTTACTGGAGCCTTTTGATATACCTGTATATGTAGAGCTTGGCGCCGCTGATTTAGGTATAGTTACACGGGATATATTACTTGAAAGAGATAGAACAGTCCTTGAATTGCTGGAACTGAATTATGGTCATGGTAAATTAATTCTTGCCACTCTTGAAGGTAATAATGTCAGAACTATTGCCGATATATATACCAGTTCATCTGTTGCTACGAATTATCCCTTTATCGCTCACAATTATTTCAGAAGTCTTGGCATACCGGTTGAGATTATTGAAGTTTCTCCGCCTGTGGAACTGGCTCTGGAATGTGGTCTTTCTGATTTGATACTTACATATTCACCGGCAGAGCGTTTGTGTGAAGATATAATAGAAATAGCTGAAATAGCCAGAGTATCAAATCTTATTATAGCAAATAGAATAAGTTTTAAGAATTCTTTCAACAAGATATACTATTTAATTCAGCGAATGAAAGAGTTGATAGTAAGTCCCTGCGCAGATGCATTGTCTTTTCCATAAGAGGAAACTTTATGACTGCCGAAGAAAAGCTCTGTTTAAAACTTATGAGTCTGAAAAAACGGTGGAAATTATTTCTCTCTTTAAACCGGTTAATAACAGGTTTTTTTCTCGGTTTCTCTATCTCTTTCTTTATTATTATTACAGAAAAGTTGTTTTCCATTCCTTTTTCCTGGCCTTTATTATATAGTATTCCTCCTGTTGTATCCATAGTTTTTTTCCTTATAGAATTCTGTAAGAAGTTTCCTCTCAGAGATGTAGCCTTTTCAATTGATGAAAAGACTGATCTGAAGCAAAGGCTCGGAACTGCCGTAGAAATGATTGAAAAGAAAATTACTTCTCCTATGGTTACCGCTCTTATAGAAGATGCGGCAAATATTTCTGACAGTATTGAGCCGGAAAAGGTAATTTCTTTCGAATTTCCTCTGAGAAAAGTTATGATTATGGTTTCTGTCTTAATATTATTTACAGGTTTATATTTTATTCCATGTAAATCTTTTTCTGATAAAGATGGAGAGAATGTTAAGAATTTAATTAAAGAAAAAGGTAGAGAACTGGAGCAGTTCAGTGAAGAAATAAAAGGATCATTTGATAAAACCGGATTAAATAAAGAATTATCTGAAGATATTAAAGAACTTGCAAAGAAAATGCAGAGCGAAGATGTTACAAAAAAACAGGCCCTTATGGATATTTCATCACTGGAAAAGCACTGGAAAGAAAGACAGAATAAAGATATGTTAAAGGATATACTGAAAAAATGCCTTACACCTGATATGAACATTGCCGGTGTAGAAACTTCTGAAGATATGCTTAAATCTATGGCACGTAAAGCGGCAAGAGGGAATTTGTCCGATAAAGAAAAAGCGGAAATGGCAAAAAAATTAGATGAAGCATTGAAAAATATGAAGAATAGTTCTCTTAAGGATGAGTTACAGAATCTTTCTAAAGCACTGAAGAGCGGAAATAATAAGGAAATAAGTCAGGCCTGTGAAAAGATAGCTCAGAAAAATCTGGAATATAAACATAACAGAAAGGACATGACTGATAAGATCTGTTCAAAACTTCAGAACTGCCAGAAAGACATAGCCAGAGAAGGCAGCCAGAAAGATACTGATATGGCCGGTAAGGGAGAATTTAAGGAGAGTTCTTTTAAAGATGGCTTTTCTCAAAATCCCACTGAAATACCTTTGAAAAAGGTTGCTGCCAGTGATAAGGGCCGGAGTGATTTTAGTAAGGGAAGCACAAATACAGAACAGGAAGGTGAATCTGTAAAAAAGAAACCTTTTTACGACAGGAAATCTGATAGCACTTCCGATAAGACAGAAATTTTTATTAAACATTATATGGAAGAAAGGGTTAAGACAGAGCAGAAAGAAACACTGGTTTCAGGAAAAACAGGTGATGGCAAAACAGCAGGCAGTGAACCTGTAATCGGAGCTCCTTCAGGAGAAGGCGGTGCTTATAAGCCCTATAAAAAAGTTCTGACTGAATATAAAGACGAAGCAGAGAAAAGTCTTAATAAAGAAAAGATACCTGAAGGATATAAAGCTGTTGTAAGGCAGTATTTTGATACAGTGATCGGTGAGCAGTGAGCAGTGAGTCGTGAGTCGTTAAGGGTGAAGGGTAGGGGAGACCACAGGGGGGGGCGCCCGGTACCGGTAAAACACGCATCACTCATCACGCATTACGCATCACGAACCACATGTCACGATTATCATACACATATAGCGGTTAATTTATAACTGGTCACTGGTCACTGATAACTGTAAAATCCAGGAGTTGAATTATAACATACATGAAAGAACATATAGAAGCTAAAATAAATCATTTCAGAGAATCTGTTCAGAAATTACAGCACGAGATAGGGAAATTAATTGTAGGTAATTCGGATATAGTAGAAGGGGTTATATTCTGTTTGCTTGCCAGAGGACATGCATTACTCGAAGGAGTTCCGGGCCTCGGTAAAACTCTTCTTGTAAAAACTATGAGCCAGGTACTGGATATTTCTTTTTCCCGTATTCAGTTTACTCCCGATCTTATGCCTGCAGATATAATAGGTACGAATATTGTAGGTGAAGATCATCAGGGACATCGTTCTTTTCAGTTTCATAAAGGGCCGGTGTTTGCAAGTATAGTACTGGCAGATGAGATTAATCGTGCCACTCCTAAAACCCAGTCGGCACTCTTAGAAGCCATGCAGGAAAGAACAGTTACCTGTACAGGAGTAAAACATCCTCTTCCTGAACCTTTTCTTGTACTTGCCACACAGAACCCTATAGAAATGGAAGGCACTTACCCTCTTCCCGAAGCACAGTTAGACAGATTTCTTTTTAAACTCATTGTTAATTTCCCGTCACTTGATGAACTGGTGGAAATAATAAGAAGAACTACCGGTAAAGATGAACCTTCACCGGCAAAAATCCTTCATGGTAATGAAATAATTGAAATGAGAAACCTTGTAAGAGAAGTTATTCTATCGGAAAAGGTTGAACAGTATGTAGGAAAATTAATCCTTGCCACTCATCCGGGAAGTCCCTGTGCAGGGGAAAAGGCAAACAGATATGTCCTGTACGGTTCAAGTCCCAGAGGCGCCCAGGCTATTATACTTACCGCCAAAATAAGAGCCCTTCTGGATAACCGATATAATGTCAGTTTCTCCGATGTTAAAAGTGTTGCCCGTCCTTCACTCAGACACAGAATAATACTGAATTTCGAAGGACAGGCTGAAGGTATCAGAACAGATGATATAATAGAGCAAATACTTTTAGAGATTTTAGAATAAGAAACCTTCGCGTTACGCGTTATGAAAAGGATATATAATAATGTATAAATATCTATGCTTTTTTATGATAATATGTTTTACCATGATATGTCCTGTTATGTCCCGGACTCAGATTGCACAGGAAACAGGACTGTTTGAAAAAGATATTATTCTGGAAATATATCCTGGTTTTGAAGGATATTATAAATTTAAGAAATGGTTTCCTCTAACTGTTGTGGCGAGAAATAACGGAGCTTATTTTAAAGGTGATATAGTTGTAAAAAACATTACTTATGGCACTCAGCCCCAGCTCATTGTAAAGAAATATGTTGAATTACCGGGAAATACACCGAAGAAAATACAAATTTACCTGTCTCCTGAATTTTCTTCTCAATGGCAGGATAAAATTCTTGTGGAACTTGTAGATACAGGAGGAAAATTATGTGCTTCGAGGACTGAGCCTATTAAACAGTTAACTCAGGAACAGACTCTTCTTCTGGTACTTTCAGGGGATAAATCGGGATTAAATTATTTAAATGGCCCTCAGACAAATCTCTGGCATCAAAGTAATTTAATGGTTTTATATCCTTATAGCGCCAATCTTCCCCGTGAATGGATTGGTTATGAAGGCGTTGGTATAATGGTTATCAATAATTTTTCTATTAATGACAGTCTGGATGAATGTCAGAGAAAGGCTCTTTCGGAATGGGTTCAGTCGGGAGGTAAATTACTTGTTTCTTCCTGCGGAAATCCTCTGGAATTTTCAAATACTTTTCTGGAAGAAGCTCTCCCTGTAGTATTTCAATCAAGTATGCTTCTCCCTTCTATTGATTCTCTGACCAGCTACGCCGGCTCTGCTTTGAATATCGAATCTCCAGGTATTTCCATAATAAAATCTTCAGTTAAAACAGGATGTAAAAAGAATGTTGTTATTGAAGAAGAGAATATTCCTGTTATAACGACTTCTTATGCCGGTAACGGAAAAATTACATTCCTTGCTTTTGATATATCTAAAGAACCATTTAAAAACTGGAACTGGAAAATGAAATTCTGGGGTAAGATTCTGTCTGATCTTTATTTTTACAGTTTATCATCTTTTTATCCTTCCTCTGACGATATGAATAATATTATTTATAATATTCCTTCAATGAAACCTCCGTCTTTTAATTTTATAGGTTCTTATCTATTTTTTTATATACTCCTTGCAGGGCCATTGAATTATTTTATTTTAAAAAAATTTGATAAAAGGGAATTTGCTGTAATAACAATTCCGTTAATGGTAATTTTGTTCAGTGTCGGTACCTATATAATAGGCTATGCTTCCAAAGGAGGTTCTGTCATATTGAGGGAGATTTCAATCGTACATATGAAATCCTCTTCTCAAGTGTCTTCTATAGATACCTTTACAGGTCTCTTTTC
>JBEHWP010000208.1:0-9135 GCA_040217665.1 Vulcanimicrobiota bacterium | reverse complement strand
CCTCTGGAAAAAAAGAAACAATACGCCCATGTAATTATAGACAATAATGGTCAGTGGGAAGATACAGAGCATTTTATCAGTCTTTACCTTTTGAAGAAAGGGGAACAGCGTCGGTGCTGACACAGGGCTAAATACAGCAGTGATGCAGGCAGGAACTGAACCTGCATAGTGGTTGTATTAATGTCCTGGACTTTTAAATTATGAATAATCCGGAAAACATAAAGAAAATGAAACTCGGAGATATTCTGGTTAAATATGGCCTTATAAGTCAGGAACAACTGGAAACAGCTCTTGAAGCTCAAAAGGAGTTTAAAACTCGCCTGGGAAGAACTCTCGTACAGCTTGGCTATGTTACTGAAGATGATATAAACTGGGCTCTGAGCAATCAGCTTGATATTTCTTATGTACATCTTACAATAAACATGGTGGACCTTGCTGTTGCCAGAAGTATTCCGAGAGAAGTCCTTGAATTTTATCAGATGATACCCATAGCAAAGATAGGTGATGAACTTACTCTGGTTATGGCCGATCCTACTGATAATCAGGCTATTGAAACGGTAAAAAATACAATTAAAGCAGAGATATCCGTATCTCTGAGTTCTTCCAGTAATATCCTGTCTATAATTCGTCAGATATTTAAAGAAGAAAGTTCTCATGAGATTCAGCACAGCGATATGGAAGGGATAAAATCGGTTGATTATAAAAAAGAAATCAAGAGACTTGTTACAAGAGATTTTGACAGCGGTATTTTTGTTTATACCGTTATATTCAGAGCTTTTGAAGCAAATGCATCTGAAATACATATTGAACCGGCAGAGGATATGCTCAGGATAAGATATAAAATAGACGGAATCTACTACGAGTATTTTTCCAAACCTATGAGTTTATACCCTTCAATAATGGCCCAGCTTGAAACTATTATTAAATCAGGAAATACGTCGGGAGACGGAGGAGGACCTTTCTCTATTAATGTTATGGAGCAGGTCATAAGAGTAAAGGTGCATTTTGCTCCTACTATCTACGGTAAATCTGTAGTTTTAACCCTTATACCTTTTATCAAAAATCCTGTAAAGCTTTCTGATATGAAGATTGATGAAAGAATAACTCTGGAACTTGCGAGAGCCATGAAAAAAAATTCAGGTGTTATTATTGTATCTTCTCCGGGAAAGCTTGAAATCACTAAAACTCTTTATGCAATGCTCAGGGAAGTATCTTTTACAGATAAAAAAGTTGTTACTCTTGAAGATTTTGTTACCTTCAGAAGAGAAGGTTTTGTCCAGATGGAATATTCTTCACTTGAACATAATAATGATCGTGAAGTTCTGAAAACGGCACTGGGGCAAAATCCTGATGTATTTATGTTAACTCCTGATTTGAGCGGAGAAAGTATCAGAATGCTATTTAATGTTGCTCTTACAGGGAAGTTGATATTGATAGCTCTGCCTTTTCAGAATGTGTATACATGTTTTTGCTACCTCACATCTCTTGGCATAGAGCCTTTTGCCATTGCAGGCGTGCTTCAGGGTATTTTTTCCCAGCGTTTATCAAGGGCTCTTTGCTTTAATTGCAAGCAGAGTGTTACTGTAGCAGATTTTCCTTTCCTGGCAGATCAATTGAGTCATAATGTCTGTTATGAAAAGGGAAAAGGCTGTCCCGAATGTAATTTTTCAGGTTATACGGGACAGACACTTCTCTATGAATACTATCTGCCTTCCAGGGAAGACAGAATGAAAATTTTGACTTCAGAAGGCAGGGATATATTTGTTCCTTCCAATTATAAAACCATAAAGGAACGTTGCAGAGAAAAAGTACTGGATGGAATTTTACCTGTCAGTGAGATTATAAATATATGAAGCGGGGTGTTTAGAACTTGGATATAGCAGAGTTGTTAATATTAACGCTCGAGAGAGGTGCTTCTGACTTACATCTTACAGTGGGAACACCGCCTGTTTTAAGAATTAACGGCGTCCTTGTCAGGACTGATTATCCAGTCCTTACCAGGGAAACTATCCATGACCTTATATATGATGTATTGACAGAACAGCAGAAAAGTGCTTTTGAAGAAAACATGAATCTCGATTTTTCCATAGAATTTCAGGAACTGGCTCGTTTCAGAGTTAATGTCTATTACCACAGAAGAGGAGAAGGAGCTGTCTTTCGTCTCATACCTACAAGAATACCGACCCTGAAAGAACTCGGGTTCCCTCCTATAATAGAAGAACTGTGCAGGCTTGACAGAGGACTCGTCCTGGTTACAGGCCCTACAGGGAGCGGTAAATCGACTACTCTTGCAGGTATGATTGATCTTATAAACGATGAAAGAGATGATCATATAATTACCATAGAAGACCCTATAGAATTCATCCATGAACACAGAAGGTGTATTATCAACCAGAGGGAAGTAAAGGTTCATACCCTTACTTTTTCCGATGCTCTCAGAGGTGCTTTGAGAGAAGATCCCGATATAATTCTTGTAGGTGAACTTCGTGATCTTGAAACAATACAGATGGCTCTTACTGCAGCGGAAACGGGACACCTTGTTCTTACTACCCTTCATACCAACAGTGCGGCAAAAACCATCGATAGAATTATCGATGTCTTTCCTCCTCATCAACAATCTCAGGTAAGAGTACAGCTTTCCGAAACAGTTGAAGCTGTTGTAGCTCAGACTCTTATGCCAAGAGCCGATGGCAGAGGGAGAATTGCTGCTCTGGAAATAATGACAGGAACTCCTGCTATCAGGAATTTAATTCGTGAAGCCAAAACGTTCCAGATGTCATCCATTATTCAAACTGCCACGAAATGGGGTATGCAGAGTCTGGATCAACATCTGAGAACACTTCTCAAGCAGGGTGTCATAACATGGAAAGAAGCCTTCAGAGCGGCTCATGATAAAAATACATTCAGTCAATATTCTACTGAAGCACCGGTAGTAGCACCTGCAACAGAAGAAGACGAAGAGTCTAAAAGTGCCCAGTTTAATTTCTGGTAATAGTGAGGTATTTATATGTTAATATGTGATAGTCAGGATTTTTCTGAAGGTAAGGAGGTATTTTTATGTCCATAAAACTTCATGATTTATTGAAACAGGCTGTAGAAGATGAAGCTTCCGATCTTTATTTAAAAGCAGACAGTCCTCCTGTAATAAGGGTAAATGACAGACTGAAACGTATCGGTTCTGAAGTTCCCAATTATGCTGACCTGGAAAAATTATCCCTTCATCTTATGAATGATTATCAGAAGAAGGTTTTCCAGACCCATCCTGAAGTGGATCTCGTATATACTGTTCCTGCTGTGGGACGGTTCAGAGTAAATATCTATCGTCAGAGAGGAACAGTTGGTTTTGTATTCAGAAGGGTCAATCTTAAAATTCCTTCTATAGATGACTTATATCTTCCTCCTGTAATGAAGGAGCTAGCTCTTGAACAGAGAGGCCTTATACTTGTTACAGGTGCTACGGGAAGCGGAAAATCTACCACACTTTCTGCAATGATAGATTATCGTAATTCCAATATGGAAGGCCATATAATTACTATAGAAGATCCTGTAGAATTTATTCATAAAGATAAAAAGAGTATTGTAAGTCAGCGAGAGGTAGGTATAGATACGAGATCCTATTCTGAAGCTTTAAGGTATGCTCTTCGTCAGGCTCCCGATGTAATACTGCTCGGAGAAATGAGAGATGTGGAAACAGTTACATCTGCTATATTCTTTGCAGAAACAGGACATCTTGTACTGAGTACACTCCATTCTACAAATACGAATCAGACCATGGAGAGAATAATGCAGTTCTTCTCTGCCGATACACATCAGGAAGTATATTTTCAGCTTTCAATGAATCTCAGAGCTATTTTTTCACAGCGTCTTCTGCCGAGAGCCGATGGTATGGGGAGAATTCCTGCAGTGGAAGTTATGGTAGTTACACCTAGAATTAGAGATTTAATAAGAAGAGGGGAAACTGATAAGATTAAAGCTACTATTGAAGGAAGTAATGCAGAAGGTATGCAGACCTTTGACCAGCACCTTCATGAACTTTATAAATCAGGACTTATTACCGTAGAAGATGCACTTATGAATGCAGATAGCAGAAGTGATTTAAGGTTGAAATTAAAAGGTTTTTCTACAGGAACTAAAATTGTTTAAATCGTGACGCGTAACGTGTAACGGGTGACGCGTGGTTGTTGATTTTTTAGTAAAAGAATAAAGGTTTTATAGATATGGCTGATTCTATTAAAATAGTTGCCAGTAACAGAAAAGCAAGACATCTTTATGAAATTCTGGACACCCTGGAAGCAGGCATTGTTCTTAAAGGCAGTGAAGTAAAGTCTCTGAGACAGGGAAAAGTGAGTTTTGTAGATGCTTTTGCAAAGGTTGACAGAGGTGAATTATGGCTTTACAATCTTCATATACCTCCCTATGAAAAGGGTGGTTATGTAAATCATGAACCTCTCAGAAACAGAAAATTATTACTTCACAGAAGAGAAATAGACAGGCTTCAGGCACAGACAGAAGCTAAAGGTCTGACTCTTGTTCCTCTTAAGATTTATTTTCGAAAAAGCTATGCCAGAGTTGAACTCGGTCTCGGTAAAGGTAAAACTCTTTACGATAAGAGAGAATCCATAGCAGAGAGGGATACAAAGAGGAGGCTTGAACGGGGAAAGAGGGACGGGGGAGAGTAGGAAACAGTGAGCAGTGAATAATGAAACTACGCGTCACCCGTCACGCGTCACCGTTACGATTCTTAATTTACACTTGAAATCAATATTTCTCTATGATATAATAAACTGGTATAATGATATAATAAATCAACAGGGGGGCGTAATGGTTTCGACAGGGAATGGAATGTTAAAGCAGCAGGCCGAGGTGCCGTTGGCCTCGTTAAACAGCGGTAAAAACAATAAATGCCGATAATTATTACGATGTAGCTTTAGCTGCTTAATGCAGCTACATCCGCTCTGGTTTCGTCAGTTGAGCCGGATGCCGGGTGTCACAACAGACTGACTACTTTTACAGGAATGTTCCGGCCTGTAAGGGGAAATCAAGGGACTAAGGAAACTAATTCCCTGACTGGAGGGATATAGTTCTCACGAAAATTAAATTCAGTCTAAGCTTGTAGACACTTTTACTTGAAGTTCTTTGGACGCGGGTTCGACTCCCGCCGCCTCCATTAGAAAGTGAGATGTGAGAGGTGAGAGGTGAGTAATACACTGACCTTCTACTTCTCACTTCTCACTTCTCACTATTCACTACTCACTGACGGCCATGACCAGGTAGGTCACAACGAAGTATGAGAATCCGTTTCTCCCGTCACGCATTACGCGTTATGATTCTCATATAAATTAAAAGAGGTGAACGTTAATGTCTACGTCGACAACACCGACTAAAAGAAGAACAGGCAGGGTGACAGATGTTTCCGGAGAGGTAGACCTCAATAAACTGCTTAAAGAAATGATTGAAAGAAGGGCATCAGATTTACATCTGAAAACAGGCAGCCCTCCTATGATGAGAATCGACGGAAATCTCTACCCTGCATCCCATACAATACTCACTCCTGATAGTATAAGAGCGGCTCTGAGCGGTATCCTCACAGATAAACAGAGAACCACCTTTGAAATGGAAAAAGAACTGGATCTTGGATACAGTGTAAGAGGTCTGTCCCGTTTCAGAGTTAATATTTATCTCCAGAGAGGAACATGGGGAGCGGCATTCAGAACTATTCCCGCCCGCCCTTTTACTCTGGATGAATTAAAACTTCCTACCGTATTAAAAGATCTTGCCATGAAACCAAGAGGACTTATCCTTGTTACCGGTCCTACCGGTTGCGGAAAATCTACTACACTGGCTTCTATAATCGATTTTATTAACGAAAATAAGAGATGTCATATTGTAACTATTGAAGATCCTATTGAATTTTTACATCGTGATAAGAGATGTCTTATAAGCCAGAGAGAAGTAGGGCCTGATACGAATTCCTTCAATGAAGCTCTTAAACGTGCCCTGAGACAGGATCCTGATGTTATACTCGTAGGTGAAATGAGAGACCTGGAAACAACAGCTATTGCCATTTCTGCTGCAGAAACGGGACATCTTGTACTTGCCACATTACATACTACCGGTGCAGCAGCTACAATAGATAGAATCATAGATCAATTCCCTTCCCATCAACAGGGACAGATAAGAATTCAGCTTGCCTCCATTTTAGAAGGTGTACTGTCACAGGTACTTATGCCGAGAGCTAAAGGTGAGGGACGTGTCATGGCTATGGAGATCCTTACTGTTACACCTGCTGTCAGAAATGTAATAAGAGAAGAAAAAGTTCATCAAATAATGAATATAATGCAGGGTGGAGCAATCCACCATATGAAGACCCTGGATATGGCTTTAAGGGATCTCTTTGTTCAGGGAATTATCAGCTATGAAGAAGCTTTCTCTAAAGCCCAGGATCCGGGAGAATTTAACAGACTCGTAGGACATGGAGACGCAGAAGAAGGATAATCAGAGTTTAAAGTTGCCTTCGAACATTATACTATCATCTGAATATATCGGATTATATAATGTTCGTTATTTTTAAATTTTAACTGTTTAAACTATTTGTAAGGAGACTGGTAAAGTGAGCACTGAAACTAAACCTATGAATCTGGAAGAATTGCTGCAATTAATGGTTAAGAGAGGAGCATCAGACCTTCATCTTGCTGTAGGAAGCCCTCCTACGTTCAGAATCGATGGAAGACTTACACCTGTAAGTAAGGATCTGCTCAGACCTCAGGATACTCAGATGATGCTTGAACCTTTGCTAAACGATATGCAGAAAATGAATCTTCTGAAAAATAAAGAATTTGACACAGCTTACAGTGTCAGAGGACTTTCACGCTTTAGAATAAGTATTTTTTTCCAGAGAGGCACCCTTGGAGCTTCTATAAGAATTATGCCTCCAAGACCACTTACACTTGATGAACTCGGACTCCCGGGACAGCTTAAAAAGACTCTTGCTTTAAACAGCGGCCTTATAATTGTTGCAGGTCCTTCCGGAAGCGGAAAGACTACAACCCTTGCTTCTATGATAGACTTTATTAATGAACATCGTAGCTGTCTTATTATAAGCATAGAAGAACCTATAGAATTTTTACACCGTAATAAACAGAGTATAATATGTCAGAGAGAGGTCGGCCCTGATACCAATTCTATTCTGAGTGCTCTTCAGAGCGCTCTCCGCCAGGCTCCTGATGTAGTAGTAGTGAGTGATTTAAAAGATGAAAATGTAATAAATGAGTGTATTTCCATTGCAAATGCAGGTGTACTGGTAATGGCCAATTTGAGAACTTCAGGAGTTTTTCCGACTATTAATCATATAATTGATAGTTTCCCCGAAGATAAAAGGGATAAAACCAGAGCTTTACTTACTGCCTGCCTTCAGGGTGTCTTTTCTCAGACTCTTGTAGCAAAAGCCAAAGCCAGAGGCAGAATTGCTGCAATGGAATATATAATTCCCTCGCCAAAGTTAAAAAGATGTCTCAGAGAGGGAGATATGGTTAATTTTGAGAAACTCATTGATAAGGAACCTGATACAAAATCTCAGGCAGCAGCACTGAGAGATCTCTGTAATAAGAAGGTTATAACAAGGGAAGAAGCTATAGCCAATGCTTATAATCCGGCTGAACTGGAAAGGATTATAGATAGAGCATATTAGTAATGTTGTATAAATCTGTCATGGTAAGGAGCAGAAATTATGCTTTTTCATAACTTATTACCGCTCCAGATAAGTTCGTAACTATTTTATCAGCTTCTTCCTGACAGGCTCTTACGAAGAAAAATAATTTGCCTTATATAATTTGTTTTCCATACAATAAATTGTTCTAACAATTTGTCGGAGTTGTTTTTCTTGCAGTACTTATCGTGATGCTTGCCTGTTACAGGAAGTGGAAATACCTGATGATTTAATATCTTTAGCTTACTTGGAATCCTCCATAAGACCGAGTAATTTCTGCAGTATATGTCTGTAATCCGGATTTTCAAGAAGCTTGTTTGTTATAGCTTCCTGCATATGGGAAAAGCCCTTGTCCTTCATAAAATGTTTGCCGAATTCCTGTCCCAGTACATCTTTTACCATCTGAGTGGCAGCTTTTTGAAGGTAATCTTTACGAGTGCTGTCCATTTTCAGCATCTGAGATTTTGCAATAGTTAAAAAAGCCTGATGTTTTTTTGAAGGAGGTTCCGGAGGAAAATACATGTCATCATCCAGGGTGAGACGGATAAAACTTAAATTTTTATGACTGATATTACCTTCGGGCTTATTTATATCCATTTTTATCATTTCCTGGGACAGGAAATGTTCTCTCTGGCGAGAATAATCAGACTGAGGCTTAGGTTCATTCATAGAATTATTGATCAAATTCCTTCCTTAAAATCGTGACGCGTGACGCATAAAGCGTGACACGGGGTAAGTCAATAACATAGTGAAGTTTTTTTCACTTCTCAGTAATTTATCACTACAGAATTTTAAAAAGTAAAGAGTTACTTCTAAATATTAACAAAAATATTATAGTTTATATTCTATTATGGGTTTACTATACTTTTGCACTTTTGCATAATTTCCTTGTTTTTCCTGACTTTATAGTTAAACAGGTTTTTGGTTCTGGGTTCTGGGTTTTAATATTCCTAACCCAACACCTGAAACCTAAAAATTGAATAGATTATTTTTTTACAGTTTTTAAAAGCTGCAAAAGTATAGGGTTTATATATTATGACTATTAATTATTTTCCAATTTTTTTATTACTGAAGTCATAGTAGATTTCATAATAATACTGAATATCCCTTCTTTTTTTCTGGCATTTTTTATAGGTTCTATAGCCCGTTTATCTCCCAGTTTGCCGAGAGCTTCTACTGTTCTTATTCTAACAGTAGGATCTTTATCTTCTAATTCTCTTATAAGCTCAGGAACTATTTCTTTATCACCGAGAATACCGAGCGTTTCTATGGCAGCCAGTTTTACTGATAGAGCTGATTTTAATTCTTCTGTTACGGCTTTCGCGGCTTTTTTATCCCCTAAAATGGCAAATGTTTCTATTATTTTAACTTTAATGTCAGGTATTTCTGTTTTTAGAATATCTATAAGAATATCTACACTTTTATTTTTA
>JBEHWP010000207.1:0-9146 GCA_040217665.1 Vulcanimicrobiota bacterium | reverse complement strand
TCTATAACACCTGGAAGGCTTATATGGTCGAGTTTATGAAGCAAATCGGCTTCACTTTCAAATTTTTTTATAAGATATTCTTTTTCCTGATCCGATGTAGCCCAGTAAGTCCATAATTCTTTGGCAGCACAAATTTTCCCGGTAACTTTATCTTCTGCTTTATAAACAGCACCCATACCGCCAACTTTAATAAGGTTTTTTATAATGTAACGGCCCTTAAGAGTGCTTCCTTCTACAAGGGCAAGACCTTTAACTTCATCTGTTGTCGCCTCGCCAAGAGGTTTACCACATCCGTCACAGAAATTGGCACCATCTCTATTATTTGAACCACATTTAGAACAAACCACCGGTTCACCTCAGAATATAAATATCGCGACCCGTGACGCGTAACACGTGACGGGAGGACTGAATATTACCACAATCAATTACAAAAACTTCAAATACAATAAATTAACTACCATTATATTTTACATTTTTTTGATAATTCCTTGATTTTTATATAAAAATAGATAATATATTATAAAATATATAAAAAAAACATTCAATCATAAGATTGTATTTTTTTATGACAGGTGAACTGGTATTCCCGTAACATAGCAGTGGAAAGGTATGGGGCGACTTTTCGGATAGGCTCTAAGTGAAAAGGAAATTTTTAAGTTATGCAGAATATCTAATTTCTTTACTTCTTTACAACAGTCTTTACAAAAGAAGCTTTTCAGAGTACAAATGGCATATAAGTTGCAATTATTTTTATAATATTGTTTGTTTTTTAAGGAGGAAGTTAGTTGCGAATTTACAGAATATTTATTATTTTATTTCTATTAATCCTTACTGGATGCGAAGGAGGTCTGGATGAACTCGGTCTTGGCACAGGTTCTTATAAAATAGATGATTATGATGAAATTATAGCTTTTTATGCAAATAAATATAAAATACCTGTAAAATTTATCAATGCAGTAATCGAAACAGAATCGGCATGGGATAAAGATGCAGTTTCACCTGCAGGGGCAGAGGGACTTATGCAGCTAATGCCCGGTACTGCAAAAATGCTCGGTGTAAAAGATTCTTTTGATCCGAGACAGAATATAGCAGGAGGCACAAAATATCTCAGAATGTTGCTGAATAAATTTAATGGCAACTATAAACTTGCCCTGGCCGCATATAACGCAGGGCCGAGAACTGTTGAAAAATATAAAGGTATTCCTCCATATGAAGAAACCATAAACTATGTGGACAGGGTTATGAGTCTTTATAAATCATCACAATAAAATCAACTATACTGAGAAAGTTACTGTTTTAATTGTACATATGAACATAGCGATAGAAGGAATAATAAAATTCAATCAAAACCATATAAAAAAATTAAATAATTGTGGCAAAATTATATATTATCCAAAGAATTTACCGTCAGATGATTTTTTTAAACTCCTGAAAAACTGCGAAATAATTACAGTAGATAAAACATTTTACAATAATCTGATACCGGAGTTAAAGAAATTAAAATTAATATCTGTTTATGCGACAGGTTACGAGTTTATTGATATAAAACTGGCAAAAAAATATGGAATAACGGTCTGTAATGTTCCCGATTATTCCTCCGATGCAGTGGCAGAACATATATTTGCCATGATTCTGACCTTATCCAAAAAATTGCAATATATGGAAAAAGAAATGAGAAAAGGTCTGTGGTGGACAGATCTTGAACCGGTAGCGGAATTAAAAGGAAAAACGATCGGTATAATAGGCTACGGGAATACAGGGAGAAGAATAGAAAAAATCGCAAAAGCCTTTGGCATGAACATTATAATAAATACAAAAAATCCGGGAAAATACAGACACATAAAAACTTCTTCTCTGGAGGAATTACTTAAAAAATCCGATATAATAACTCTTAATCTCCCTTTAAATAATGAAACAAAACACCTAATTGACAGAGATAAAATTAATTTAATGAAAAGAGAAGTTCTCCTGATTAACTGTGCCAGGGGGCCTGTTGTAAACGAAAAAGACATCATAACAGCTCTGAAGGAAAAGAGAATTAAAGGTGCAGCTTTTGATGTATTTGAAAAAGAACCACTTCCGAAAGAAAGTGAATTATTCGACCTTGAAAATATAATACTCACTCCTCATACAGCCTTTTACACAGAAGAAGCAATGGAAAGACTTAAAGATATCTGTATGAAGAATATTATTTCATTCCTCAAAGGAAAACCGGTTAATGTAGTAAACGTTTAATCGTAACGCGTCCCGGGACGCGTTACGATATAAACATTTATTTCATATTTCCCGGAAGCAGTTTCAGTTCTACCTCTGAAAATACCTGATTTGAAAACATTTTCAATCTGCTCACATTACTTTTATTTTTCAAATTCTCTATAACCTCTTCGTTTATTTCAACTCCGGCTTTTATAGTTCTGTTTGCCTGATTTAAAATCATATTGATTTCTTCCTCTTTAAAATCCAGTCCTTCAAGCTGCTTTTTTAGTTCCACATCTGTAAGGGATTTATTGGCAAGAAATGCCAGTTTATCAACACATATTTGATTTCTTACTTTTTCTATAGTGTCTTCTGTAATCTCATACCAGTCTTTAATGGTTATTTTTGCATTATTAATAATTGTTTTAATCTCTTCCTGGGTGAAGGTTATTTTTTTAAATTGATTGGCCAGCTGAACTGTAGACAGTATTTCAGCATTTTCATCAATATCAAAAAATACCTTTATTCTGTCGACCAGTTCATTGGAAAATGACAGAAATTTCAGATAATTCATAAAGAATTTATTACTTTTTTTCCATAATCTATTAATATTCCTGGCATAAGCATATATAGCTGCGTCTAT
The DNA here is from genome assembly GCA_040217665.1 of Vulcanimicrobiota bacterium. Lineage (GTDB taxonomy): Bacteria > Vulcanimicrobiota > SpSt-956 > SpSt-956 > JAKJGF01 > CALARM01. The sequence continues at coordinate 6,307 of JBEHWP010000207.1, read as the reverse complement.
AAATCGCCCTTTCATAAATTTTTTAAAGAGTCTCCAGAAACTGTAAAATTTCTTATGCCCTGTTACCTGCATTTCCTGAAGTTTAACAGGAGAGAAATTTTCAGGCCAGAAAGTGACATGATGGCCGTCATAAAGGGACCAGTCATCTGTAAATATTCTTCCTCCCTCTTTGAGTTCTTTATAAGTTCTTGTTCCCGGTAAAGGGGTAAGTATAAGGAACTGAACCGTAGTAATACCTGAATATTTTGCAAAAGAAATTGTTCCTTCCAGTGTTTCAGGTGTATCTGTGTCAAGACCGAAGACAAACATGCCATGGACAGGGATTTGCTTTCTGGTAAAAGCCTCTACACCCTGTTTTATTTCTTCTGCAGTCTGACCTTTATTCATTAATTTTAATGTATCGGGATTTAATGATTCTATACCTATAAATACTGTCTGACAGTTAGTAGCTTTCATAAGGTCAAGGAGTTCTTCGTCTTTTGAAGCATCTATACGAACCTGTGAACACCATGAAAATTTCATTTTTCTCCTGACAAATTCCTTTAATAATTCTTTCAACCATTTCTTATCTGCAGCAATATTATCATCATAAAAGAAAATATTATATTCTTTGCTGTTATACTTCTCTACTTCCTGAAGGACTCTCTCTATACTTTTATGACGAAATTTTCTCCCGAACATATCTGTAACGGAACAGAAACAGCAATCAAAAGGACAGCCTCTGGTAGCCTGAAGAGGTATTACTTTTTTCCCGCGAACAGTACAATCATTCATACCCTTTACAATTGAAAAATCCGGTATCGGTATATCATCCAGATTGTTTACCTTCGGAGCATGGATATGGTGTATTTCTTCTCCCCTCACCAGAAGTCCCGGCTGTGATTTCATGGTTTCTCCCCTGTCAAGTGCTTCTATAAGGTCGGGAAAAATATTTTCTCCCTCTCCTAAAACAACATAATCGGCATGATTTATGGCTTCTTCCGGCATAAAAGTCACATGAGGCCCGCCCATTACCACTGTTATTCCTTTTTCTCTCAATCTGTCAGCAAGAGCATAAGCTCTGACTGCTGTAGAAGTAGTTGAAGAAATTCCGACAAGCTGAACATCTTCAAAATATTCATCTTTTACAGGATGAATTTCTTCTGCTATGACCGTTACGTCAAAACCTTTTTCTTTAAGTATTGTTCCCAGAATAATAGTTCCAAGCCTCGGCACAGGGGTCAGACTGAAAATATGAACATCGGGAGATTTTGGTTCTACCATTACAATTCTGTTTATTTTTTTCACAATTTTCTCTTTTCCAGAGATTATTTTTCAGAACCATTGAGAAAAGGCCCTATAATCTCTTTATATTTATTTTTTTCTGGTTTTAATATGGGACTTAAATTTATCTATAAATTTCGCCTGTATTTTTGTTATACCTTCCCATCTCTTCAATGATTTTTTTAAATCCTTCATTTTTTCAATCAAATTTTTCTGCTGCACTGAAAATTCATCAAGTGATTGTTCCATTTCCTCTTCACCATAAGCGAGTAATTCTTCCTGCAGTCTGTCATCAGGGAGTAACAGGAGATTCATATTTTTTAACTCTTCCACAGTATATCCAAATAGCTGTAATTCCCTTATTCTATAGCAGATTTCCACAAAAGATTCCCGATACAGTCTGAACCCTCCTTCAGACCGGGCATCAGGATTAATAAGCTCTTTTTCTTCCCAGTATTTCAGCGTTCTAACACTTATACCACTTCTTTCTGCAATTTCTCCTGCAGTCAATAATTTACCCTGCAAATCTTTTTTCTTATTACCTCCAGGAAGTCCTACTCTGCTGGTAATCTGTTTTAAAGCATCATAATCATATCCCAGTTCCATAAGAGTTTTCAGTTTTTCTGCCTGAAGTAAATTTTCATTACTGTAATAGGGTCTATCTTTATCATAATACCCGGCAGGATATAAAAGCCCGTATTTACTCCATTTATCAAGGACTTCCGGCTCCACATTAACTCTATTAACTATATCATCACTGGTGTAAAGGCTGACTAAATCTTTCACATATACCTCTTTTTTATATTTATACAATTACGTATTTGATTTATTATAAGTATACATATACGTATAGGTACATTATACATTACAAAAAACATAAAGTCAAGTGAGTAAAAAACTACCATATAATGGCTCACAGATGTGCGCTCTTACCTGGTAAAGAGTTTTCAAAATTTTGCAAAAATCGCTTTTCACTCGTCTTTGTGATAGAACCGGTCATACCTGTCAGCTTTTCCTCAATACCTTCCCTGCCTTATCAAACGAAATCTCTCCCCTGTCAAGTATGACAAGGCCGTTCACTATAACATATTCTATACCGTCAGGGTATTTATGAGGATCTTTATAGGTACCTCTGTCTTCTATAGTGTTCCTGTCAAATACAATCAGATCTGCTGCCATGCCATGCTTTATAATACCTCTGTCAGCAAGGCCAAGCATTCGGGCCGGCAGAGATGTCATCTTTCTTATTCCTTCTTCAAGAGGAAACAGTCCTTCGTCTCTACTGTATTTGCCAAGAACTCTGGGGAATGTTCCATAGGTTCTGGGGTGCGGCTTGCCTCTGAAAAGAGGCCCTTCAGTGGCAGAAGCAGAAGCATCATTACCTATTGAAGTAAAAGAATCTTTCATTACACGGCGAACGTCTTCTTCATCCATACTCATATAGATTGCTCCCACACTTCCCTCTTCTTCAAACAGAAGATCAAGTATGAATTCAAAGACATTTTTTTCTTCTTCTCCCGCTATTTCATATATGTCCCGTCCTTCGTATTTCTTGTTTTTTTCCATATTAACACAGCTTATAAGCACTTTTCTTCCGTTTATATAGCCTCTGTAATTCATTTCTTCAAGTATTTTTTTTCTTATATCTTCATTGTTCAACCTGCAAAGAAATGCATATGTTCCTCCGTCGTGGGCCCAGTCCGGAACCATCATAGAAAGGCCTGTAGCAGAAGCAGTATAGGGGTATTGATCGTGCTGTATATAAAGTCCTTTGCTTCTGGCATCTCCTATCATTTCCAGAACCTGAGCGGTTTTCCCCCAGTTTTTCTCTCCTGCTGCCTTAAGATGTGAAATTTCCACAGGAATCCCTGTTTCCATTCCTATTGTAATTGCCTCTTTTACGGCATCAAAGAGCGTGTCTCCTTCACCTCTTATATGGCTTGCATAAAAGCCTCCCGTTTCTCCCAGGGTTTTTCCCAGATCTATCAGTTCTTCAGTGGGTGCATAAGAGCCGGGAGGATAAATAAGACCGGTAGAAAGCCCTGCAGCACCCTGTTTCATCGCTCTGTAAAGTTCTTCTTTCATTCCTGCCATTTCATCTTTTGTAAGACTTCTGTCACATCTGTCCGTAACACTTCCCCTGAGTGTTCCGTGACCGACCAGAGATATAACATTTACAGAAACACCCTGTCTCTCAAGAAGATTAAAGTATTCATTAAAATCATTCCATGTTACATCCATATCAAAATCTCTTTTAAATTCTCTGCGGATTTCATCGAGAGAACTGCCATAAAGAGGTGCAAGGGAATAACCGCAGTTACCTGTCACTTCAGTAGTAATACCCTGGTGTATCACACTGGGAACTCTTCCGTCTACAAGTAAAGGCATATCAGAATGGCTGTGAATATTTATAAAGCCGGGACACAGACAGAGATTCTCACTATCTATTACTCTTCTGGCAGATTTTCCCATAGAATTCTCTGCCGGATATACAATAAATCCGGAGGAAACACCAATATTTCCCGTAAAAGGCCTGTTACCCAGGCCGTCATAAATTGTTGCACCTTTAAATAAAATATCAAGTTCCGTACAAATCACCTCAAAATATTAAGATTTATATTGCCGAACCAGAGGATGATCATAATTATTATGCCTCCTATAACTGTTACGGCAGAATAAAATTTGATTAACCGGGGAGAAGTAATATCTTTCTTTTTTTTCATAAAAAGTCCCGGATGGTCTGAAAGGAAATCTGCACCATGCCTGAAGTGAATCCAGTATCCACCCCATAACCATATGATTAAAAAAGAAGCGTAAAAAGCAAGTACAGCAGGATTAAAGTCAGAAGGTCTGATATAATCAAACATTGTAGTGGTTAAACCTGATAATATGCCCGTTCCCATAATAAACCATGGAATGTTTGCATAGATTATGAAGGTTTTTATGAGTCTGTTATAACCATCTTCACGGCCGGGATTCTCTGCAATATATTTCCGGGACTTAATCTTTAAATTATTTGCATTTATAAGATTCACTATTATTATAAAAAACCAGAAATATTTAAATATCATATGGCACCTGTTTCCATTCACTCTATATGATTTTAACACAGAGGGATTAAATTGTCTATCTTGATTGCATTAAATGAAAGATGATGATAGTGTTTTTTCGACTCGTAAAAAAACACTATTAACCTATTGCATTCTTCAGAAAATTTTCGTATGATTACAGGATAATCAGGAATGGCATTTAAATAACTCTCTTATATTAATCGTGACGCCTTGATAATAACCATAATTTGCCAGAGTTATTTTCTTACAGTCACTTAAGAATCTAAAAAAGGAGACAAGTATGAGCAAAAAAAGAAATATTACCATTGATGACATGTTCAGGTTCAAACTTATTAATTCACCTGAAATCTCACCTGACGGAGAAAAAATAGTTTTCACTTACAAATGGACAGACCTGAAAGAAAACACCTATTACTCCAATCTCTACATGGCTGATTTAAAAAAAGACAGAGTCTATCAATTCACTTACGGAAATCATAACGATATCTACCCTCTATGGTCACCTGACGGAAAACATATTCTCTTCAGAACTGACAGGAATAAAGAGAAAAAAGGTCTCTGGATTATAGACTCCGACGGAGGCGAAGCGAGACCTCTTATTACGGATAAAGGATCTATAGGAGAATACATCTGGTCTCCTGACAGCAAATATATTTACTATACATTCAGAAAATTAGATGATCCCCTTCCACGGGAACATATAAGCAACGACCCTGAATATAAAATTAAAGATGAAGATCAGCCTTACAGCATTATAGATGAAATTCCATATAAAGCAAAGAATGGACAGATAAAAGCAAAGGGTAAATTTAATATATATAGCTTCGAAATCGCTACAGGGAAAAAACAGCAGCTTACAAAGGAAAATTATGATGACTTCAATCCCTGTATTTCTCATGACGGTAAAAAACTGGCTTTCTGTTCAAACAGATCTGATGATCATATAGAAGATCATGAAAACAATGATATTTATGTCATGGATCTGAAAACTAAAAAGGTCAAAAAGATTACAGATAAATGGGGTATGAAAACAGGCCTCTGCTGGTCAAAAGACGAAAAATTCATCTTCTTTACAGGTCACCATGCTCTGAAAGGAATGAGCGCTCCCGAACATCTGAAGATCTATAAAATTCCTTCAGAAGGCGGTAAAGTAACTCTTCTTACAGAGGATTTTAAAGGCTATGTAAGTAACATGCTCATAGGTGATACAAGAGAATTCGATGATATAGTACAACAGCCTATGTTTACAGATAAAGACAAAAATATTATCTTCTGTGCAAGCTATGAAGGAGGCTGTTATTTATATAAAGTGTCCACAGAAGGAGGAAAACCTGAAAGAATTGAAGAGGGACGCCATGAAATAGTATATTACTCCATGGATAAATCAGGGGAAAATATAGCAATACTCAGAGGAGACATGACGAACCTATCAGAGGTTTATCATTATAAGAAAAAGAAAGATAAATGGGAAGTTAAAAAATTAACCTCTTATAATGATTTCGTATTGAAAGAAACTACCATTACAGAGCCGGAAGAGATATGGATTACTGGCGGTGAAGGAGTAAAACTTCAGGGGTGGTTACTGAAACCTCCGAAATTTGATCCGAAGAAAAAATATCCCCTTATCCATGAAATACACGGGGGCCCTCATATTCTTTACGGATATACCTTCTTCCATGAAATGCAGTATTTTGCAGCAAAAGGTTACTGTGTCCTCTTTATTAACCCGAGAGGGAGCAAGGGATATGGAACCGAATTTGCCGCACCTGTTGACGGTCACTGGGGAGGCCCTGATTTTACGGATCAAATGGAATTTCTCGACCATGTTATAAGCCTTGGCTACATAGATAAAGAGAGACTTTTTGTTACAGGCGGCTCATACGGAGGCTATATGACAAACTGGGTCGTAACACAGACAGACAGGTACAGAGGTGCCGTATCACACAGGAGTGTTTCAAACTGTGCAACAGTTT